>VAXX01000388.1 GCA_005885115.1 Actinomycetota bacterium
CGATCCACGCCCACCCGATCCGCAGCCCCACGCCGGAGGCGACGAACACGGCGGTCAGCTCCAGCATGCCGTGCGGGGCGATCAGGCCGAAGAACTCGGCGGACCGGCCGTTGCCGATCATGACGCCGCCGACCAGCCCGAGGTTGAACAGGTTCTGCGCGAGCAGGTAGATCACCGGGAGGATCAGTACGCCGGCCGCCAGGCACTTCCCGGCCAGGTACGCGTTGTTGGTCCAGACCTGCAGGGCGAAGTTCTGCGCCTGGTTGGCCGCGTAGTAGCCGGCGAAGTCCAAATCCACGATCTGCTTGATGTCGGCGTCACTCAGGAACGCGGCCTGGACATCGGGGTGCGCGGCGACGTAGTACATCATCAGGGACGCCAGCCCCGTGAAGGCCACTCCGACCGCCGCCCACCAGCGCCACGCCTGGAGTACGGCCAGCGGGAAGGTCGCCGTGAAGAACCGCCCGACGCTACGCCAGGAGAAGGCCGACCCGCCGGTGATCGCGCCCCGGGCGGCGAGCACGATCCGGGACAGCCGGGCCACCAGCGCCGGGTCGGGCGAGCGGCTGCGGATCACCGACAGGTGGGTACCGGTGCGCTGGTAGAGGGAGATCAGCTCGTCGACCTCGGGCGGAGCCAGCCGGCGCTTGCGGGTCAGGTGCTCCAGCCGCCGCCACTGCCCCGCGTGCTCGCAGACGTAGGCGTCGAGGTCCATGCCGTGAGCCTAATCGTGCTTCACTATCCCCGTGAGCCTGGTCAGCGGCGAGGCGGTGGAGTTCGACATCCGGTACGCCCGGCTCGGTTCGCGTACCCTCGCGCTGCTCATCGACATCGCCGCCCAGATCGCCCTGACCATCGGGCTCTACCTGCTGCTCGGGATCGGACTCGGGCTCGCCGGCGGGCTCGCCGACGAGGCGCTCCTGGCCGCGGGCGTGATCGTGATCTCGGTGATCACGCTCGTCGGCTACCCGGCGATCCTGGAGACGCTGACCCGCGGCCGTACCCTCGGCAAGCTGGCGATGGGCCTGCGGGTGGTCCGCGACGACGGCGGGCCGATCCGGTTCCGGCACGCGCTGACCCGGGCGCTGGTCCGGGTGGCGTTGGAGTGGCCGGGCGTACTGCCGCCGCTGACCTGGGTACCGAGCCTGTGGACGATGCTGCTCAGCCCGCAGGGCAAGCGGCTGGGCGACCTGGCCGCCGGGACCATCGTGATCCACGACCGGACCCCGGCGAGCTGGGGCTGGGTACCCGCGATGCCGCCGGTACTCGCCGGCTGGGCCGGCACCCTGGACCTGACCGGCCTGGACGACGACCTGGCGTTGACCGTCCGGCACTACCTGGCCCGCAACCGGGAGATCCGGGAACCGGCCCGGTCCCGGCTCGGCTTCAGCCTCGCCAGCGAGGTCGCGGCGTGCACGACCCCGCCACCCCCACCCGGTACCCCTGGCTGGGCTTATCTGGCCGCGGTCCTCGCCGAGCGCAACCGGCGGTCGGTGCGCCGCCTCGCGCAGGCCCGGGCCGTCACCGCCACGGTCTGGCCCGAGCTGGTCCGCGAGGTGCACGGCGGGCCGCCGGCGGCGCCCCCGACCGGCCGGCTGCGCCCGGCGGTGCCGGCTTAAACCTCCGCCAGGATCGACTGCCGGGGCGGCTCGGCGAAGTGGCAGGCGGCGCGCTGGCGCGGGGCCTTCTCGTCCAGCGGCGGGTCGACCTCCGCGCAGATGTCCTCGGCCTTCCAGCAGCGGGTACGGAAGCGGCAGCCCGACGGCGGGTTGACCGGGCTCGGCACGTCGCCGGCCAGCCGGATCCGGGTCTTCGGCGGGGTGCCCCGGACCACGCCGAGGTCCGGGACGGCCGACAGCAGAGCCTGGGTGTACGGGTGCTGCGGCGCCCCGTAGATGGCGTCCCGCTCGCCGATCTCGACGATCCGGCCCAGGTACATGACCGCGACCCGGTCGCAGAAGTGGCGGACCACGCCCAGGTCGTGGGCGATGAAGATGAACGCGATGCCGAACTCCTGCTGGAGATCCTCCAGCAGGTTCATCACCTGCGCCTGGATCGACACGTCCAGGGCGCTGACCGGCTCGTCGGCGACGATCACCTTCGGCTGCACCGCGAGGGCCCGGGCGATCCCGATGCGCTGCCGCTGCCCGCCGGAGAACTCGTGCGGGTACCGGTTGTAGTGCTCCGGGTTGAGCCCCACGACCTCGAGCAGCTCCTGTACCCGGGGCAGCTCCTTGCCCTTGGGCACGATCCGGTGCACCCGCAGCGCGGTGCCGATGATCGTACCGACGGTGTGCCGGGGGTTCAGCGACGAGTACGGGTCCTGGAAGATCAGTTGCAGCTCACGCCGGTACGGGCGCAGGTCCCGTTCCCTGAGGTGGGCGATATCGGTCCCCTGGTAGCGGATCTGCCCCGCGGTCGGCTCCAGCAGCCGGGTGATCAGCCGTCCGGTCGTGGTCTTGCCGCAGCCGGACTCCCCGACCAGGCCCAGCGTCTCGCCCTCGTGCAGGGTCAGGGACACCCCGTCGACCGCCTGTACCTTGTTGGCCGCGCGCCGGAAGAACCCCTCCCCCCGGGTCGAGAAGTGCATGACCAGGTTGTCCAGTTCGAGCAGCGGGGCGCCGGGCACCTTCGGTACGTCCGCCCCGGCGGGTTCGGTCACAGTCGTGGTCATCGTCGTCCTTACGGCAGCCGGGGCAGGATCTCGGCCTGGAATACCTCGTCCGGGCTCGCCAGGTGGCAGCGGGAGAGCCGGTTGGGCTCCACGGTCCGCGGGATCAGGTCCGGTACCTCCCCGGTGCACAGCCCGTACGGCACCCGGCTGGGGAACTCGCACCGCGGGTGGAACGGGCAGCCACTGGGCACCGCGAGCAGGCTCGGCGGCAGGCCCGGGATCGGATGCAACCGGGTCGGCTCGCCGGAGATCGCCGGGATGCTCTCCAGCAGCCCCCAGGTGTACGGGTGCAGCGGCCGACCGAGGATCCCGTTGACGGCGCCGTACTCCACGCACCGGCCGGCGTACATGACCAGGATGTCGTCGGCGGTTTCCGCGACCACGCCCAGGTCGTGGGTGATGAACACGACCGCCGAGCCGAAGTCCTGCTGGAGATCCATGATCAGGTCGAGGATCTGCGCCTGTACGGTCACGTCCAGCGCGGTCGTCGGCTCGTCGGCGATGAGCAGTTTCGGGTCGTTGACCAGGGCCATCGCGATCATCGCGCGCTGGCGCATCCCGCCGGAGAACTGGTGCGGGTAGTCATCGAGCCGGCGGCGCGGGTTCGGGATGCCGACCCGGCCGAGCAGGTCGACCGCCCGTTCCCGGGCCACGCGCATGGATACGTGGTGGTGGGCCCGGTACGCCTCGGTGATCTGGCTCCCGATGGTGAAGAACGGGTGCAGCGAGGACTGCGGGTCCTGGAAGATCATCGCTGCCTCGGCGCCGCGGATCTTCCGCATGTCCTCCGAGGACCGGTCGACGATCTCCACCCCGCCGAGCTTGATCGAGCCGGAGATCCGGGTGCTCCTCGGGTCGTGCAGACCCATGATCGCCATCGAGGACACGCTCTTGCCGGAGCCGGACTCGCCGACGATCGCGAGGGTACGCCCGAGCGGTACCGAGTAGCTCAGTCCCTGTACCGCCTTGACCACCCCGTCCGCGGTCGGGAACGACACGACGAGGTCCTGCACCACCAGGTAC
>VAXX01000389.1 GCA_005885115.1 Actinomycetota bacterium
TACTCCTGGGACTGGTGCAGGCCGGGCTGACCGCGACCGGGGTGGTACGGGTGTGGATGGTCCTGGCGGTCGCGGCCGCCACCGGGATCGTCTCCGCGTTCGACGGCCCGGCCCGCCAGGTGTACGTCCTGGAGCTCGTCGGTACCGGCCGGGTGGCCAGCGCGGTCAGCCTGTACGAGGTCGGGCTCAACGCCTCCCGGGTGCTCGGTCCGGCGGTCGGTGGGGCGATGCTCGCCACCGTGGGTACCACCGCCTGCTTTCTGGTCAACGCCGCGTGCTACCTGCCGCCACTGTTGGTGATCGCCGGCTTCGCTCCCGAGCCGGGCGCCGCACCCCCGCCGCACGAGCGCCGCGCCGGCGCGGTCCGCGAGGGCCTGCGCTACGTCTGGCGGGTCCCGCCGATCCGCGCCTGCGTGCTCATCGCGGCGGCCGGCGGTGTCCTGTTCAACCTCGGCGTCGCCGTGCCGCTGCTCGCCACCCGGGTGTTCCATCTCGGCGGCGGCTACGGCGCGCTGATGGCCGCGTTCGGGGTCGGCGCGATCCCCGGCGCGCTGCTCGCCGCCGCCGGCTCGGCGTGGCCGACCGGGCGGCGGGTCCGCGCGCTGACCGTCGGGGCCGGCGCCGCGGTGGTGCTGACCGCGCTCGCCCCCGACGCGGCTGCGGGGTTCGCCGGCATCGCGCTGTCCGGCTTCCTGTCGATCTGGCTGATCGCGCTGGCCAACACGCTCGTCCAGTTGCGCGCGGACCCCGCGCTGCGCGGCCGGGTGATGGGCGCCTGGACGATGGCGCTGCCCGGCACCATCCCGTTCACCGCGCTGCTGAACGCGGCCACCGCGCAGGTGCTCGGCGCCCGCGCCGGCTTCGCGCTCGCCGGGGTGGTCCTGCTACTCACCGCGGCGGCGACCTGGCGGGCGTTGGACGAGGGATCAGCGGTACACGTGGTAGCCGGCGACGGTCAGCACCTCGGTGTGGCCGACCCGGGCGGCGACGTTCGCGTCCAGCGGTAGGTTCACCGGGATGACGTACGCGGGGTGGTCGGCGGCCGCGACGGCGGCCCGGTAGGGCAGGTACCGGTCCTGTCCCGGGCGCAGGTCGTCGGTGACCACGGCGCACTGGATGTCCTCGCGGGCCAGGAACGTGATGAGGTCGCACGACCAGTAGTCGCTGTAGATCCGGCTGATCCCCTTGTCCCGCAAGGTTTCCACCAGGGTTCTCAGGTTGACGGCACGCTGGTGGGTCGCCGGGATCTGGGCCGCCGCGCCGACCGTGGCGGCGGCCCCCGTCCCGAGGATCGCGGCGAGGCCGAGCGCGGAAACGGTACGCCACAAGGCTTCCCGCCGGGCGATGGCGGCGACCAGCGGCCACAGCACCGCCGGGGTCGAGACGAGCAGGAGCGAGAGGTACCGGGCGTTCTCGATCCGGTCCACGGCCGGTGCGGAACTGCGCACGTACGCCAGCAACGTGCCCGCCGCCGCGAGCACCAACGCCAGCCGGTACCCGTGGCGTACCCGGTCGGTGCAGCGGCGTAGCCCGTACACCGCGAGGGCGCCGGAAACCAGCAGCAGCACCGGGTACGCGACGCCCCACCAGATGCTCCAGCCGCCGCACCGGCTCGGGGCGCACAGCCCGGTGCCCATCGGTACGCCGAACAGCCAGCCGTCGACCAGGCGGCTGGCCAGCGAGGCGGTGCCGTGGTCGGCGTTCTGGTGCAGGAACACCGTCAACGAGTCGGCACCCGGAGCCGCCCTCAGGTTGTACGCCAGCACCGGCGCCGCCCCGAACACGGTACCGGCGAGCAACGCCAACCCGTTGCGGCTCAACAGTTCCCGGCGGCCGGTCAGGACGAGCGCGGTACCGGCGGCGGCCAGGTACGGCAGGGCGAGCCAGTCCACCCACAGCAGCAGCCCGACCAGGAGCCCGCAGGCGCCGTACGCCAGGGTCCGGTGCCGTACGCGAGCGAGCCCGAGGGCAACGGCGGTCAGGAACAGCAGGGCGATGGCGGGACCGAGTTCGGGATACCCGCCGGCCGAGATCAGTTGGTTCTTGATGACCCGGTCGGAGCCCAACGCGAGTACGGCGACGGTCAGCACCGCCACCCGCGGGTCGTACAGGCGGCGGGTCAGCGCGTACATCGCGGCCACGAAGACCGCGTACAGCAGCAGGGCGGGGATCCGTAACGCGAGGACCGACGGGCCGGCGACGAGGAACAGCGGCGCGGCGAGGTATGCCTCCACCGTACCCATGTAGTGCTGGCCGTAGAAGAACACCGGAAAGTCCCGTCCGCCCGCGATGTGCAGGGCGGCCAGGCCCATGGTGGCCTCGTCGCTGTTGGTCGGCGGGCTGTCGGACAGGACCGCGACGAGCCGGTACCCGAACCCGCACAGTCCGATCGCCAGCGCCCACCAGCCGGCGCGCCGGCGCGACCCGCTCCGCTCCGGGACGACGTCGGTTACCACGGTGGCCACGGGTAGCCACTGTGCCAGATCGGGCGCCGGCCGGTGGACCGGCGCCCGATCCGTGGCTCAGCAGGCGGTGTCGCCGTTTCTCGGCGTACACCGGCGCGTTGAGGTCTGCGTGGTGACGATCACCGAACGTGAGCGGGAGGCGGTCGCCCCGCCCGCCGGGCCGTCCCGGCGGACGGTGGGCCGGCTGCCGGGGGCTGCCCTGGTGGCCGGCGTCGTGGGGTTGCTGCTGGCCGTGCACACCCCGCTGCCCGACCTCGCCCGCTACGTCGGGTACCTGCTGTGGGCGGTGCTGCTGCCCGGCATCCTGGTGTACCGGGCGCTGCGGCGTACCCCGCACAGCCTGCTGGACGACCTGGCGACCGGTACCGCGCTCGGGCTGGTCCTGGAGATCGCGGCGTACCTGCTGGCCTCCGTCACCGGCCTGCGAAGCGTACTGCCGGCGTGGCCGCTGCTGGTCGTCGTCCCGTTCGCGGCGGTACCGGCGCTGCGGGTGCACTGGCGCCGGCCGGGGTACCGGCACCGGGTACCGGCTGCCTGGTCGTGGACGGTCGTCGGGGTCGCCCTGTGGTACGTGGCGTACCTGACCGACGCGTTCCTGCGCGCCAACCAGCCGGTACCGGTGAACCGGCCGCAGTACTACATGATCGACCAGCTCTGGCTGATGGCGATCACCGGGGACGCGAAGCACCACCTCCCGCCCGCGAACCCGGGCGTGGGCGCCGAACCGTTGCGCTACCACTGGTTCGCGTTCGCGCATACCGCCGTGGGCAGCCTGATCAGCGGCGTGGACGTACCGATGGTCATGTTTCGGTTGGGGTTGCCGACGCTCGCGGTCCTCGCGGTGGCGCTGCTCGCGCTGGCCGGCTGGCGCCTGACCGGGCGGCCGTGGGTCGGCCCGGTGGCGGCGGCCCTGATGTTCATGATCGGCGAGCTGGCCGTACCCGGCCGGTCGCCCGGCACGTTCGGCAGCATCCTCGTCTACTACGGCTGGTCCAGCCCGTCCATCACGTACGGGGCGGTCCTGCTGCTGCCGCTGCTCGTGCTCGTGGCCGACCGGCTGCGGTCAGCCGGGCGGGACCGGGGCGCCTGGGCACTGGTCGCGATCTTCGCGCTGGCCCTGCCGGGGGCCAAGTCGACCGAGCTGCCGGTACTGCTGGGCGGGGTCGGGCTCGTCTGCCTGGTCCGGCTGGTCCGCCGCCAACCGCGCCGGGTGCCCTGGCTTCTCGGCGGCGTCCTGCTCGGTTCGCAACTGCTCAACGTCGCCGTCCTGTACCGGTTCGACCGGCAGGGCGTACGGCTGGCCCCGTTCAGCGTACTCATCTCAGTTGTCGGCAGTCCGCAGTCGCCGCCCGGGCTCGCCGACGCCAAGCTGGTGCTGTA
>VAXX01000106.1:0-10245 GCA_005885115.1 Actinomycetota bacterium
AGGTCCCCGGTGCGCAGGTACCGGCGTCCGTCCTCGTACCCGTCGGCGAGCCGGGCGTGGAACGTCTCCCGGCTCTGCTCCGGCAGCCCCCAGTACCCGATCCCCTTGGTGGGCGAGTCGACCCAGACCTCGCCGACCTCGTCCGGTCCGCGGGGCCGGCCGGTGGCCGGGTCGACGATCCGTACCGTGGTGTCGGGCTTGGTGATCCGGCCGCAGCCGACCGACGTTACGGCGCCGGGATCCTCCGACGGCACCGCCCGGCCGTTCTCCAGCGCGGTCCGGTCCAGCCGCAGCACGGCGCTCCCGCCCATCGACACGCTGACCGTGTGCTCGGCCAGCCCGTACGCGGGGAAGAACGCCTCCCGGGTCAGGCCGGTACCGGCGAACGCGGTGAAGAAACCGTCCATTGTGGACTGCCGGATCGGCTCGGCCGCCGACATGACCGCCCGCAGCGGGCGCAGGTCCCAGCCGGCCCGCTGTTCCGGCGTGGTCTTGCGGACCGCGAGTTCGAAGGCGAAGTTCGGTGCGGCGGTATGCGTGGCCGCGACCCGCGACATCACGTCGAACCACACGGCGGGGCGCTGGAGGAAGCTCAACGGCGACAGCAGGGTGGTCCGCGAGTTGCCGGCGATCGTTGACAGGATCACGCTGATCAGGCCGAGGTCGTGGTACTGCGGCACCCAGAAGACCCCCCGGGTGTCCGGCCCGAGCCCGAGGTCCGCCGCGTTCGCGGCGACCTCGTGCACGACGTTTCCGTGGCTGATGATGACGCCCTTGGGCAGCGCCGTGGAGCCGGAGGTGTACTGCAGGAACGCCGGCTCGTCGGGACCGGCCGGCAGGTGCCAGTCCACCGGCCCGGCCGGGTCGCGCAGCCGGTCGGTACGGTGCCACGGCAGGCTCGGCCAGCTCGGGGTGTCCCGGCTGAACATGGTCGTCACCCCGGCCACCGACCGGGACCGGTCGTACGCGCAGGTGGTCAGGATCCCGCGCGCGCCGGCGTTCTCCGCGATCGCGCTGAACGTCGCCAGATCCTTGCGGAGCTTGAACGGGTTGGGCGGGTACACCGGTACCGGGATGACGCCGGCGGCGAGGCAGCCGAGGAACGCCTCGATGAAGTCCAGCGACGGCGGGTACACCAGGATCGCCCGGTCACCGGGCGCGAAACCCCAGCCGGACAACGCCCCGGCGACCCGCTCGGCCGCCTGACCGAGCTGCTCGACGGTGAGGCTGTCCCGGTCCGCGCCGCTGTCATCGACGAAGGTGAAGATCCGCCGCTGCGGATCGCTCGCCCGCAACTGCAGGAAGGCCGACGCGATGGATCCGGTCATCGGGTGACCTCCACACTTGACGTAACGGTTACCGCGTCGTGGGTTTCCTGGACCCGCAGGTCGGGACGGTCGAGGCTGGCGTCGACCGTGGACGGGTGCACGGCGGTGGCGCGGGCCACGTGGTCCTTGACCGCGATCGTCGCGAGATGGTCCACGCCGCGGGCTCCGGCGGGCAGCCCGTACGCGCTGGCGACCGTACCGGCGAGCCAGTCGCAGCGCTGCACGTCCTCGTACGACAGCCGGGTCACCCGGTCCTCGGTGCGGGAGAGCCCGAGCCCGTCCACGTACGCCCGGTCGCGCAGGAAGGCCCGGCGCGCGGCCGGTTCGGCCGCGCCGAACGCGCCGGTGGGCATCAGCACCTCGACCAGGCGCAGCGCCACGAGTACCCGCCCGTCCCGGACCAGTTGCAGGTCCACCATCGGGAACCGGTGCCCGGCGTCGGCGAAGCCGGCGAACCGGGCCTCGACGGCGACCTCCCCGGTGTCGGGCAACGCCTCGTACGCGGTGACGCTGGCGATCCGGTGCGGGTACGCCACCACGTCCCGGGGTACGTCCGCCGACCACTCCCAGAACCGGTCGTGCGGGATCACGTGCGTGGCCGCGTCCAGCAACCCTTGGTGCAGCACGCCGTACGGCACGGTACCCCGGGCCGCGTCCAGCACTCCGGACGCGCCGTCCGGTCCGCGCCGCAGCCCGGTGAGGTACTGGAAGGCCGGGCCGTGGAACAGTGCCCCGGAGGTGTAGAAGTCGGTCACCGGCTCGGCGTTCGCCAATGGTGCGAACGGTGCCGGCCGCGCGCCGGGTACGGCCACCGTCGCGGTGGCCACCGGCTCGAAGCGGGACAGCGCCTCGGTTCTGGCTTCCCGCCAGGCCAGCAGGGTCACCGTACCGTCGGTCCGTTCGGTCCGCAGGCGGACCGGCTGGGTGACCGGGATCCAACGCCGCAACTCGACGTCCGACAGCGCCACGGGTCCACCCGTGCCGGCCGTGCCGGCCAACCGGTCGAGCACCGACATCATCGGTACCACCGGGACCGTCCACGTTGGACGGTGATCGCCCAGCCAGCCGCTGGCGTCGAGCACCTCCTCCGTGGCGGCGTCGCGTACCCGCAGGCCGATGTCCATGGCCCGGTAGATGCGCTTGCCGTCCACCCAGAGCCACGCCTTGGCCAGCGCGTACGGACCGTCCGCGTCGGTACCGAACTCGGTGATCTCCAGCTCCGTCGAGATCGTGCGGTGCGCCGGCACCACCTGGCCGCGGTACTTCCAGACCAGCGGCTGCTTGCCGGTCAGCAGCTCGAATCGCGGCGCGGCCATCCCAGCGCCAGCACCCCGATCCACCAGATAGAACTTCAGGAGTTGGTACATCGCTTCGATACCAAGGGAACCGGGCTGCACCGGGTCCTGGAAGAAGTGTGCCTTGAAGAACCACTCCCCGGCGTCGACGTCCTTCTCCGCGATCAGCCGGCCGAGGCCGGCCGCGCCGCCGGTCGGGTCGTACCCGGTCACCCGGTCCAGCATCAGCAGCATCGGACCGGGCAGGCGCAGCGATCCCGCGCAGTACTTCGCCGGGCGTGCGGTCAGGTCGACCGACGCGCCCGTCGGTGCGGCGAGCGCGGCCCGCTCCGCTTCGGTGGCCCCGAGGCCCGCCTGGTCCACGAACGCCTCGGGCGGGAAGAAACCGAAGACGGTATCCATCTGGAAGACCGGTACGTCGTCGGCGAAGCACTCGACGTCGAACGAGACGATGATCATCGGACCGGTACGGGAGATGTCCCGGAGCCGGGCCCGGGTACGCACCACCTTCGTCTCCGGCGTCACCGCGCCGCTGACCGTGCCCGTACCGTCGAGGTTGCGGAAAAGGAGATCCTTGTCGATCTCGACCGCGCAGCCGACGTAGGAGGCCAGCCACCCGCAGGGTTGCAGCGCCACCTCCATCAGCACCGACAGCGGCATCAACGGTTCGCCGCTTTCGGTGAAGTACCAGGCGTCGCCGGGCACGTCGTACTCGGCGACGACCGCGCTGCCGACCTCCATCCCGCCGAGCGGCCCGTCGACGGCGGCGATCCGGCTCATGAAGTGGTACGGCGGTCCGGGCAGCCGGGCCACCCGGCGCGGCCCGTCGAAGCGGGAGTACAGCTCGCCGAACGCCTCGGTCGGCCGGCCCCACGCGCAGGCCAGCAGCGACTGGTAGTCGAACCGGACCCCGTCGACCTCGGCGACCGGCGCGTCGGACCCGTGCCCGGCGGTAACCTGCTCGCGCCACTGGTCCAGCGGCCAGTCCGGTACCAGGCGAAGCCCGACCCGCTTGGCGTGGAAGGCTTTGACGCCATCGACGGTGCACAGCACGTCGGCGTACACCGTCGGCACGGGACCGGCGACCAGTTCGGTGACGAAGACCTCGTACGTCAGGTTCCGGCTCTGCGGCGTCACCTGACCCCGGCAGCGCATCGGGTACGCCTGCCCGGGTACCGGTTCGAAGCGCCACGCGTCGTTCGCGGCGGTGAAGCCGTTGGCCGCGAGGTAGAACGACATCGCCTGGAGGCAGCCCTCCAACATCAGGGTGCCGGGCATGCACGGGTCGTTCTTGAAGTGGCCGGCGAAGAACCAGTCGTCCGGCGTGATCGGGGTCTCCGCGCGCAGGTACCCGCGTCCCCACGGGCCGCCGGTTGGGTCGAACTCGCTGACCCGGTGCAGCAACTGCATGTTCCCGCTGCCGATCCGCGGCGTCCGGCTGTGCGACCGGGTGATGTCCCACGCCGGCCCGAAGCAGTCCTCCGGCCGCCCTTCGGCGAACGCCCGTACCGCATCGGGTTCGTAGCTGCGCGGTGCCCCGGCGATCGCGGGCGGGTCCACCGGCGCGTCGGCGGGCACCTCGCGCGACGGGTCCCAGATGACCCCCGCGGTCGCCGCGAGTTCGGCATCGGTGAAGAAACCGGCCTGCCCACCGCGTACGGTCAGCCGCAGCTCGTCGCCGACGTAGCAGTCGTAGTGGAAGAAGAACAGCCGCACCCCGTTGTGCTCGGCGTGGTCGTCGATGTGGATCTCGTACCGTAGCGTCTCCCCCGGTACCGGCGGGCTGCCGTGGTACGTCAGCTCGCAGCCGAGCAGCCGGTAGATCCGCTCGCCGTGGTTGTGCAGATCGGCCCCGAGCCAACTGATCAGCAGCAGGTCGGCCTGCCCGGCCTCGATGAGGATGCCCGGCGGCATCCGGCCGGTGCTGTCCAGGTACCAGCTGTCCGGCCGGACGTCGGTCTCGGTCCAGATCGTGCCGGTGCCCATCGAGCCCGGCTCTCCCTCGATGTCGGTGACCCGGTCGGCCAGCAGCATCGGCGGTTGCGGCATCCGGCACTGCCGGGCGTTCCCGTCCTGCGCGGCGAACAGCGGACCGAACAGGTCCGAGATCCGGCCGCTGGCAAGCTGTTCCAGCGCCGCGCGGTCGAAGCTGCGCGGCGTGACCTCAACCGCCGGCGCCGCGACGACAGCCGGCGGCGCGGCCGCAACGGGCGGCGCCGCGACCTCAACCGGCGGCAGCACTGCCTCAACCGGTGGTACGACCGGGGGGTACGGCGACGACGGGACCGGCGGGAGCTGCGGCGCCCGCGGCATCGTCGTCCAGGACGGGGTTTCCGGCAACCTGACCTCCGGGAGGTGGGCGGGGAGCGTGAGTACGCGCCCCGGCGTCGCGGCCGGCGGGCACGCCGAGCCGAGATGGGTGAAAAGTGCTTGCGAGTCAACGGGTACGCCCGCCGCGACGAGTTCGGCGACGACCCGGGTCAGTTGCCGGACGCTGCGTCCGTCCGGCGCGTCCAGCGCGACCGCCAGGTGCTCGCGGTCGCCCAGGGTCCGGCGGATCCAGTCGGTGCACAGGCCCTTGGGTCCGTGCTCGATGAACACCCGTACCCCGTCGGCCCAGGCCTTCTCCACGGTGCCGGCGAAGTCCATCGTGCCGGTCGCCTGTGCCGTCAAGGCATCCGCGACCGTCTCCGCGGTCGGCAGGTACGAGTCGTCCGTGGCACAGCTGTAGAACCGCACCCCGGGCGGTGGCGTCGTCGGGCGGTGGTGCAGGCGCCACCATTCGTCGCGTACCTCGGCCAGCTCCGGTACGTGCACCGCCAGCTCGTACGGGACCGGCAGAACGTACGCCGGGTCCAGGCGGGACAGGACGTCCTCGCACGCCGAAACCTCCCCACCGAGCACCACCGAGTCCGGTGCGTTGATGGCGACCAGGTGTACGGCGACCTCGCCGCGCAGCACCTTGCGTACCTGGTCCGGGTCGGCACCCACGAGGTAGTTGCGCCACCGGTCCCAGACGATGACCTGCCGGGCCCAGGCCCGGCGGATCGCCCCGAACTCCCCGGCCACCTGCCGGCTGAACATGCCCGAGGTGGTCATCTCGGTGACCAGCCGGCGCATGTCCGTCCAGACCCCAAGCGCGACAAGGGCGTTGGACTCCCCGGCCGAGTACCCGAGGGCCGCGTGCGGCGTGATGCCCAGCACCTCGCGGCTGATCGCCGCGTGTACCTGGCTCAGCAGCGCGGTACCCCAGATCTGGTCGAGTACCGCACCGGGCGCGCTACCCGGACCGTTGAAGGCCCAACCGACCGACTCGCGCAGCGGGCCGGACGCGGCCTCGATCCGCTCGACGAGGCGGGGGAAGGCGAGCAGGACTTCCCGTCCCATGCCCGGATAGGCGGCCAGCCCACCGGTGAACACGAAGCCCACCTCGCCGCGGATCGGGGTGGCCCGGAACGCGACGCCGTCGGGCTGCGGGCCGCCCCGGGTCAGCCAGGTACGCGCGGCCGGCGCCCGATCGGCACCGAGGAGTACCAGTCGGGCCGGCCCGCACAGCGACTCCCGTCCGGCGGCGAGCGCGTCGAGCACGGCGGACCGGTCGGCGCCCGAGTACACGTGCAGCCGGGGCGGCGGCTCCGCCACCCAGGGCGCCGAGGTGTCGGCGCGTAACCGCAGGCGTACCTCCGGGGCTTCCAACGGGGTGACCACGACGTCGGCCGTGCGGATGTCGAACGCCGGGTCGGCTGGCGCCGTCACCCGCGGGAGCGCCCGGTGCCGCAGGGCGAGCGCGGCCGCGGCCACATCGACCAGACCCTTCGCCGCGTGCGCGGTGCCGAACAGCGCGGCGGTGTCGAGCGCCGTCACGTCGGCCGTACCCTGCGCGGCCGCGTCGAGCAGCGCGATCACCTCGTCGCCGTCGCGCTGCGCGTCGGCCAGGCGCTTGAGGACCAGGACGACCGCACCGTCGCCCGCATCCCGTTGCACACCAAGGTCGGCGAGCGCCGCCTCGTGTACCGGCTCGCGGGACAGGTCCACCGCACCGACCACCGCGGCGTCCGCCTCGCCGGTGCGCAGGGCGCGGGCGGCCAGGTCGAGCGCGACGGTACCGGAGGCTTCCTCGGCCGACACCGTGAAGCTCGGACCGGCCAGGTCCAGCAGGGCGTTGAGCCGGTTCGCCACGATGTTCGGCATCGTGCCGAGGACGCCGGCGCAGCGCAGGACCGGCGCGTACGCCTCCGGGTCCACCGGCTCGGGCAGGTACGGCGCGCGCCACCGGGCGCCGTACCGGGCCACCTCCGCGTCGCAGCCCATCCCGACCAGGACCATGGTGCGCTCGCGCGGCAGCTCGATCCCGGCCACCGCCTCCCGGGCGGCCTCCAGGACCAGCAACTGCTGCGGGAGGGCCTGCTTCAGGTCCAGCGGCGGGAACCGCAGGCCGTCGAGTGCGACGTCGATGTCTTGCCGCGCACCGGTTTCCGGGGCGCCGGTGAACAGGGCACGGCGCAGGTCGTCGACGCTGTTGCCATTGCCGACCCGGGCGCCGATCGCGACGATCGCCACCTCGTCCGTACGCGGCTTCGGGGCGGGGGCCGGCGACGGGGTGCACTGCTCCGGCCAGGCGTCCACGATCAGGTGCGCGTTGTTGCCGCCGAAGCCGAAGGCGCTCACCGCCGCCCGGCGCGGGCCGGTCCACTCCTGCGCCTCCGACAGCAACCGCAACGGGGTACCGGCGAGGGCGTCGATCGGTTCGTCGGCGTGCAGGGTCGCCGGCCGGATCCCGGCGCGCATCCCGCCGAGTACCTTCAACAGTCCGGCCACGCCGGCCACGGTGATGAGGTGACCGACGTTCGACTTCGCCGAGCCGGCCGCGAGGCCGGTGTGCGTACCGAAGACCCGGGCGGTGCTGCGCGCCTCGGCCGCGTCGCCGACGAGCGTCCCGGTCGCGTGACACTCCAACAATGTCACCGTTTCCGGTGCGACGCCGGCCACCTCGTACGCCCGGCGCATCGCCCGTTCCTGGCCTTCCTCGGCCGGTACGAGCAGGCCGGCGCCGCGCCCGTCGTTGGACAGCCCGACGCCGCGCAGCACGCCGAGGACCGGTCGGTCCGCGGCGAGCGCGTCGGTCAGCCGCATCAGCGCGACGAACGCCGCGCCCTCCGCCGGCACCAGGCCGTCGGCCTGGCGATGGAACGGGCGGCTGCGCCCGGTGCGGCTCAGCGCCGACAGGGCCGAGAAACCGATGTGGATGAACAGATCGTCGGCGCGGTTGACCGCGCCCGCGACCATCAGGTCCGCGGACCGGTCGTGCAACCGGTCGCAGGCGAGCTTGATGGCGTACAGCGACGAGGCGCACGCCGCGTCGAGCGCGAACGCGCCGCCGCCGAGCCCGAGCGCCTTGGCGGCCAGGTGCGCGGGCAGGCCGGAGGTGAAGCGGTTACGGGCATCCGGCCGGTACCCGCTGCCCCGCCACACCTGTTCGGCATACTCTGCCATCGACGCGGACGGAAACGACAGGTTGCCCAGCACCAGACCGGCCCGGGGCAACGGCTGGTCCTGCCCGGCCTCGCGCAGCGCCGCCCGTACCCCGTGCAGGACCCACTGGAACTGCGGGTCCAGGCCCAGGATGTCGGTCGGGTCGAGCTGGTACCCGGTCGGGTCGAAGACCTCCCCGAAGCCCCGCACGTACCCGCCGACGTCGCTCCACGTACCGTCGTCGGGCGCCTCGGGGGTCGTGCGTACCGCCTCGTGCGGCAGCCGCCAACGGCCCTCCGGCGCGGCGGTCAGGCTGACCCGCCCGGCGGATATGTTGTCCCAGAACGCGTCCGGGTCTAGCGCGTCGGGCAGGAGCGCGCCCCGCCCGACGATCGCGATCGGCTCGAAGCTCATCCGCCCGCCCCCGCCGGCCGCCGGACCAACGAGACGCCGAGCAGTTCGGCGCGGACCTCGCCGTTGCCGGCCAGGAAGGCGATGTCGCACTCCGCCGAGTCCGCCCACACGTTGCGGGCGCGCAGGACGCAGCGGGTCGGCCCGTCGTAGAGGCCGGCCTGGTAGGCGCGGTACTCCGCGACGCCCATCGGCAGCGACGCGCCACCGAGCACCTGCCGGCCCCACAGCAGCGCGAGCTGTAGACCGCCGTCGATGGCCGCCGGGTCGGTGTGCCAGGAGGCGCCGGCCCAACCCAGATCCCGGGCGCCGGCGAGGACCGCCGCCGCGCCGGAGGCCGAAACCCCCTGGACCGAATGGATCGCCTGGAACCACGGCCCGTGGAAAAGCAACTGACCGTCATAGATGGTCGCTGGCACCGGCTCCAGGTCCGCGGGCACCTCCCACGTGGAGGGGCCACCATTCGTCGGTACGGCGTCGGCCCGGTAGTGCCGCGCGTCCCCGTCACCGAGCAGTTCCAACGACAGCGGGACGCCACCGTCCCGGTTCCCCTGCACGGTCAACCGGTTCCCGCCGTTGCCGAAGCGCTCCAACCCGATCCCGCGCAGCACGTTCACGTCCCGGATCACCACCGGCTCGGACAGCCAGGCCTTCGCCGCGGCGGTGAACCACTCCAGGACCAGCGCCACCGGTACCACCGGGGTGCCCTCGATGTCGTGGTCCACCAGGTACGGGTGCGACCGCGAGTTGAGCTGGATCTCGCCGCGCGGGCGGCGTACCCCGGCACCGTCGATCGGTTCGGCGCTCTCGCCGCCGGTGACGACCACGTGCGGGTCGGTCGGTGACCCGGTCACCTCGGCGACGAAGGCGCGCGCCCCGGCGTCGACCGGGATCAGTGGTACGCCCTGCCGCTGGAAGTGTTCGGCCAGCGCCGGGCTGACCATGCCGCCGGCCCACGGACCCCAGGCGATCGACCGGACCAGCAGATCCGGCCGCTGCGCCCGCTGCGCGAGCGCCACCTGGTTGAGCACCTCGTTGGCCATCGCGTAGTCGCACTGGCCGGGATTGCCGGCGTACGCGGCGATCGACGAGAAGACGCACAGCAGGGTCAGCGGATCCTGCACCGTGGCACCGAGCAGTGCCCGCAGCCCGTGCACCTTGGTGTCGAAGACCCGGTCGAACTGCTCGTCGGTCTTCTCCGCGATCCGTTTGTCGGCAAGGACTCCGGCACCGTGCACGATCCCGGTGATCGGGCCCCACTGCGCCCGTACGCCGTCCAGCGCGGTCTTGAGCGTGATGCCGTCCCGGGCATCCACCGCGAGGTACCGGACCTCCGAGCCGGCTTCGCGGATCGCGGCCAGGGTGGCCCGGATCTCCCGCGCCGCGAGCACGGCGGCCACGGTCGCGTTGACCTCCGCCGGGGTCGGCGGGTGGCCGGTGGTCTGCCGGGTGTGCTCGATGACGCACCGCTTGAGCGACACCTCGTCGGTGACTCCGGCCAGGTACGCCGGCTCGTCGGCCAGCGCGGTCCGGCCCAGCAGGACCAGCCGGGGCCGGTGCTGGCGGGCCAGTTCCCGCAGCGCGGCCGCGGTGACGCCGCGCCCGCCGCCGGTGGCCACGATCACCGACTCCGGCCCGATCCGGGACACCGTCCCGCACTCCTGTTGCGCGAGGACCGCTTCCAGGGTGGTACGGGTACCGTCCACCCGCAGCCCTACGTCCAGGGTCGAGCCGCCGGT
>VAXX01000106.1:10342-16226 GCA_005885115.1 Actinomycetota bacterium
CGCTGCCCCGGCTGCCGAAGTCACCACCGGTGTCCTGCACGGTGACGAAGACGCCACCGTGTTCGGTGCGGTGCTCGGCGACGGTACGGGCGACCCCGAACGCCTCCTTCTGCACTGCGAGCGCGGCGTCGACCGAGGCCACCTCCGCGAGGCCGCCGAGGAAGATGACGCCGTGCGCGTCGGCGGGCACCGTCGTGCATACCTGTGCGGAGATGCCGTGGGTACCGAGCCGGGCCACCACGTGCGCGGCGATCCCGCCACCGTCGTCGGTGACCACGATCCGTCCATTGTGGAGCCCGGCGAGCGCGAAGCCCGGTGCCGTCGCGGGTACCACCCGGACCGCCCGCCGACCCAGCGCGTCCTGGACCGGCGCCTCGGGCGCCGGCTCGTTGACCGTACCGAGTTGGCTGATGACCTCACCCAACGACCGCAGCTTCGACAGCTCCACCGGGTCCACCTCCGGCAGGTCCGGCACCGCCCGACGTACCGCCGACAGGATCTCCACCCGCTTGATCGAGTCGATCCCCAGATCGGCTTCGAGCTCCATGCACGGCTCGAGCATGTCCACCGGGTAGCCGGTCTTGTCCGCCACGATCGACAGCACGACACCGGACAGGTCCACGGTCGGCGCGACCGGCGCGGGGGCCGGGATCGCCACCGGTGCCGGCGCCTCGACAACGGCACCGGCCGCGCCGAGCTTACCGATGACCTCGCCCAACGACCGCAGCTTCGACAGCTCCACCGGGTCCACCTCGGGCAGGTCCGGCACCGCACGACGTACCGCCGACAGGATCTCCACCCGCTTGATGGAGTCGATGCCCAGATCGGCTTCGAGCTCCATGCACGGCTCGAGCATGTCCACCGGGTAGCCGGTCTTGTCCGCCACGATCTCCAGCACCACGCCGGACAGGTCGATACCCGCCGCGGCCGGCACGGGCGCCGGGACGTCAGCAACAGCAGGCGTCGCGCCGAGCTTGCCGATGACCTCACCCAACGACCGCAGCTTCGACAGTTCGACCGGGTCCACCTCCGGCAGGTCCGGAACCGCACGACGTACACCGGGTACCCGGTCTTGTCCGACACGATGGACAGCACCAGCCCGGACAGGTCCGCACCGGCCGAAACCGGTTGTACGGCAACGGGTTCCGGGAACGAGCAGGTGGCGGCGACCGCAACCGGCGCGGCAACCACAACCGGCGCAACGGTGATGGGCGGTGCGACGGGCACCGGCACTGGCACCGGCATGGGCGCCGGGACCGGAGCCGGCACGGCGGCGCCGACCGGCGGGTACGGCTTGCCGTAGTTGGCACCGGACAGGATCGCCTTCATCCGCGGCTTCGCGTCGTCCTGCTTGGCGACCGGTGGCCCGTTGTGCACCCAGAGCGCCTCGTAGTCGGCGCCGACACCGGCCACCGCGAGCCGGCCCAGCGCCTCGTGCAGTGCGGTGACGCCGTGCCGTCCCTTGCGGTCCAGGCTCACCACGAGGTGCGGCCGGTCCCCGAGGATCTTCCCGACCAGCGCCGTCAGCGTGCCGCCGGCACCGACCTCCACGAAGGTACGGACTCCGGCGGCGTACATGGCTTCGATCTCGTCGACGAACCGGACTGGCGCGGCGAGGTGGGTGGCGATCCGGTCCCGGATGGCGTCCGGCGCGGCGGGATACACCGCGGCGTCGGTGTTGCCGTACACGGCGATCCGGGGCGCGTGTACCTGCGCGGTGCCCAGGTACTCCCGCAGTGCCGTACCGGCCGGCGCCACGAGCGGGGAGTGGAACGCGGTGGCGGTGTCCAGTCGGCGGCTGGCGATCCCGGCGGCGGCGAGCCGCCCTTCGACCGTGCTGATGCCGTCCACCGAACCGGACACCACGATCTGGTCCGGGGCGTTGTGGTTGGCCAGCCACACGCCGGATACCCCGGACAGGAGTGGTTCGGTCTGGCAACGGCTCGCCGACACGGCGAGCATCACGCCGGCGACCGATGCGGCGTCGCGCATCGCCTCACCGCGCCGGCGGGCCAGGCGTACCAACGTTTCGGCGTCGAAGACGCCCGCCGCGTGCAGGGCGACCAGTTCCCCGAAGCTGTGGCCCGCCACCGCGTCGGGGCGCAACCGCAGCGCGGACAGCAGCCCGAGCTGGGCCAGGCTCGCCACCGCGAGCGCGGGCTGCGCCCACTCGGTGGCGGTCAGCGCGGCCTGCTGCGCGGCCCGTTCGGCGTCGCTGAACACCGGTACCGGGAAGACGATCTGGTGCAGCGGCCGGTCCCCGAGAACCAGGCCGGCGGCCCGGTCCCACGCCTCCCGGGCGGCCGGGAACTCCATCGCGAGGTCCGCGCCCATGCCGACGTACTGGCTGCCCTGCCCGGAGAACAGGTACCCGACCTGACCCGGCACCGGTACGCCGGAGGCGTAGCTGATCCCGGTCGGCGTGGTGAACGGCTGTACCGGGTTGGCGGCGATCGCACCGGTGGCCTGAGCCAGCTTCGCGGCCAGGTCGGCGGAGTCCGACGCGACGATCGCGAGCCGGGCGCAGTCGGCCGGTACGAAGTCCCGCTGCGTCGTGCGGGCCAGCTCGGCCAGCGGCGTGGCGGGGTCCAGCGCACCGGCCCGGTCCAGGAGCTCGTCCGGGGTGGCGGCGCTGAGGAGGACGAGTTCGGTTGGCACGCAACGGGTCCGGTCCGCCGGACGCCCTGAGCCGCCGGGCAGGTACTCCTCCAGGGTCAGGTGGAAGTTGCTGCCCCCGAAGCCGAAGCTGGACACCGAGGCCCGGCGCGGGTGGCCGCCGTCGCGGATCCACGGCCGGGCCTCGGTGCTGAGGTAGAACGGGCTGTTGGGCAGGTCCAGCTTCGGGTTCGGCCGGTCGACCTTGATGGTCGGCGGGAGAACCTTGTGGTGCAGGGAAAGGACGGCCTTGAGCATCCCGGCCGCGCCGGCCGCCGACTTGGTGTGGCCGATCTGCGACTTGACCGAACCGAGGGCGCACCACTGGCTGTCCGGTCGGCCGCTGGCGGAGAAGACGGTACGCAGCGCGGTGAACTCGGCGAGGTCGCCGGCGACGGTACCGGTGCCGTGGCCCTCCACGAGTTCGACCGTCTCCGGCCCGTACCCGGCCGCCTCGTACGCCCGACCCACCGCGCGGGCCTGCCCGTCGGCCAGCGGCGCGTAGATCGCCGTGCTGCGCCCGTCGGAGGCGGTGCCCATCCCCTTGACGACCGCGTAGACCCGGTCCCCGTCCCGTTCGGCGTCGGCCAGTCGCTTGAGGGCGAACATGACCAGCCCCTCGCCGAGGATCGTGCCGTCCGCCGAGTCGGAGAACGGCCGGCAGTCCCCGCTCGGGGACAACGCCGGCGTCTTGCTGAAGCACATGTACATGGTGAAGGGAACTGGCGCAGGCGGCGTCGGTGGTGCAGTTCGTACCGTGCAGGTCGAACCGGTTGGCGATCCGCCCGGCGACGACGTTGGACAGCAGCCCCGGGAAGGACGCCTCCTGCCACGGCACGTAGTGCTCGGCGATCCGGTCGCAGATCCCCTGGGCGTCCGCGTCGCTGACCCCGGCTTCCCGCAACGCCTTGAGCCACACCGGCCGCTGGAGCCGGCTGGCCATGGTGGCCAACAGTTCCAGCGGTGCGGTACCGAGGATGACGCTGACCCGGTCCCGGTTCAGCGTCGACAACCGGCCGCCGGTGGCGTCGCGCAGTACGGCGTCGGCGACCAGCAGGCTCAACAGTTGCGTGGTGTCGGTGGCACCGAGCTGGTTGGGCGGGATCCCGTACGCCAGCGGGTCGAAGTCGACCGGGTCGAGGAAGGCACCCCGCTTGCCGTACGTCTTGTCCGGCGCCTTGGGGTCGGGGTCGTAGTAGTCGGCGACGAGCCAGTGCGTCTCCGGTACGTCGGTGACGAGGTCCCGGCCGGCCAGGACGGCACGCCAGAAACCATTGGCGTCCTTGGATCCGGGCAGCAGGGCGCTCACGCCGACGACGGCGATCGGGGTCGGGCTGGGGCGGACGTCAGACATGCGGGACACCTCAGGTCAGGTTTCGAGGGGCGAAGGCGAAGGCGCGGGCCGGTACGGCGACGCCGAACGTGCGGAGCTGATGTGCGCGGGTGATGACCGCCGCGCCCTCCAGGAGGTTGCGGGCCACCTGGACGACGGTGCGGTGGGACGGCTCGGCGAGGAACGAACCGGTGGTCCACCGGTTGAACGCGCCCATCGCCGGGCCGCACCAGATCTGGTAGTCGAGCTTGCGGGTGGCGTCGCCGTCGATGGCCCACCGGCTGGCGTTGCCGAGGTACCAACGGAAGACCAGGGCCATCCGGTGCTTGGGGTCGGCCTGCGCCTTGGCCAGTTCGGCCGGGTCGCGCTCGCGCCAGAACGCCTCGGTCCGGGCCCAGATGTCGGCGACCGGGGCGTGCAGGATCTCCCGCTCCAGCCGGGTACGCCGGGCGTCCGGGATGGCCTCCAGACTCGGGTACGTCCGGTAGAGCTCGTACAACTGGCCGGCGCGCGGGCCGAACATGGTGCCCCGGCGCAGCACCTGGAGCTTCACGCCCTGCTCGAACATGTCGGCGGCGGGCGCCATGATGACGTCGGCGACATCGGCACCGGCGAGCATCGCCTTCGCTTCCGAGCCCACCGGCGGCGCCGATCCGGATCGGCCGGTCGTACCCGAACTCGCGCGCCAGCGCGTCGCGTTGGGCGAGGATCGCCGGCAGCAGCGCCATCAGCGGCCGGTTGTCGGTGTGCCCGCCGCTGTCGGACTCCACCGTGATGTCCTCGGCCACCGGTACCCGCGCGGCCAGCTCCGCCTCGGCGGCGGTGATCTGGCCCCGGTCCAGCAGGGTACGCAGCAGCTCGGCGGGGGCCGGTGACATGAACTGCGCGGCGACCTCGGGCCGGGACACCTTGGCGAACACCCTGGTACGCCGGACGATCCGCCCGTCGGCATCGGTCCGCAGCCCGGCGACCGCGCACCGGACAACGGCCGGGGTGAGCCCCATGAACGCCGACGCCGAGACGATCGGTACGCCCCGCGTGATCAGCAGTTCGGCGACCCGCTCCTCGACCGCCGGCTCGTTCGGCGAGTGGATCAGGTTGACCCCCCAGTTGGGCAGCTCCCCCAGTTCGCGGACCAACTCGTCGACCGCCGCCTCGACCCGGTGCGGCGCAAGGCCGCCGGCGCCGAAGAAGCCGAGCATCTCCGCGCGCGCCATGGCGATCACCATCGCGGTGGTGGCGATCCCGTTGGCCATCTCGCCGGCCACGTACGGGAACCGGACGCCGTGCGTCTCGCCGAAGGACCGGTCGCCGAGCCATTCCGGGTACAGCGGAGGGAGCGCGCCCAGCCGCCGGTACCCGGTCGGGGCGTGCTCACCGGCGACGACGCCGACGCCGGCCGCTGACCCGTGCCCGGCCACGACGTGGACGCTCGCCCGTACCTGGGCGGTGATCCGCGCCACCCCGTCCGGGTCGAACGCCGGCGGGTGCTCGACCGGCACCCGGGGAGCGAGCGGGGTCAGCGGGTGACGGGCCGGCGCGGCGGGCGCGGCGGGCGCGAAGGGCGTCGTGGTCATGCGGACACCACCGAGTGGCGGAAGTCCGCCAACCGGCGGAAGCACTCAGCAGCGGTATGCAGCACCATGGCGTCGGCCTTTCCGTGGGCAAATCCAGCGCGAACGTGGATCGGAAGGCTGACGCTAGGCAAGGTATGGCAAGGTCAGAACCCCACTGCGCCCGCTGGTCAGACGCGCGCGGTCGGCGGTCGATGAGCGGTCGGTCAGGCGCGGTGAGCGGAGGCGCACCGCCTGCGACCAGCGGTGCCCAGCCCCACATGCTGCGGGTAGAGCGCAGGCCCGGACGCGACGAACGGCGTCCGGGCCTGGCTTGCGGATC
>VAXX01000390.1 GCA_005885115.1 Actinomycetota bacterium
GCCCGGCGGCGACCCAGCCGACCATCCCGTCGGCAAGGTTGCGGACCTGGCCGAACCCGCGCCCGAGCAGGTACCCGACGACCTCGGCGGACCGGTGCCCGGTACGGCAGACCACCACCACGTCGCGGTCGGCGGGGATCTCCTCGATCCGCCCGGGCAGCTCCATCATCGGCAGGTGTACGGCGCCGGGGGCGTGCCCGGCGCTCCACTCGTCGTCCTCCCGGACGTCGACCAGGTAGACCTCGTCGCCCAGTTCACGGGCGCGGACAGCGGGGATCGGTGGGCGACGGAACACGAGTCCCGAGCGTAGTGCCGCCGGCCCGGTTAAGGGAAAGACCCGGCCGAGGATTCAGACCCGGTTCACCCACTCCGGGTGGTCGGTTACCCAGCTGTCCAGCGAGTCGGTCACGACCGCCTGGTACAGGCCGGGTGCCTCGTCGTCGGCGAGCACGTAGCTGATACCGCCGATCATGTCGGGGTGTGACGGCAGCCGGATCCCGACGACCGTCGAGGGCGTGATGTTGCGCAGGCCGAAGGCCAGATCCGCCACCGGTATCCCGTTGGTGTCCACCACCAGCGACCCCTCGACCGAGCGGATGAACTGGTCGAGCTTGATCGGGTTGCGGTCGAGCCCCTGGTCAGCGAAGACGGAGATGTTCCCGCAGTCATCTGACCCGCTGGTCTTCGCGCACCGCGGCTCCTCCGACGCCTTCCCCGAGCACTCCCTCGCGGCCTACCTGCGCGCGATCGAGGAGGGCGCCGACGGGCTGGAGTGCGACGTCCGGCTCACCAACGACGGGCACCTGGTCTGCCTGCACGATCGGCGGCTCGGGCGGACCAGCAACGGGCGCGGACCGGTCAGCGAGCACACCCTCGCCGAGCTGGACGCGCTGGACTTCGGCTCCTGGCACCCCGGCCCGCGTACCTCGGCGGACGACCTCATCACCGAACGGACCGGTACGGGCGGCGAGCGGGCACGGGTCCTGACGCTGCCCCGGCTGCTGGACGCCGCGCTGGCCGCGGGGCGCCCGATGCGGCTGCTCGTGGAGACCAAGCACCCGACCCGCTTCGGCCCCGAGGTGGAGGAGCGGCTGGTCCAGGTGCTGCGCGGGTACGGGCTGGACAAGCCCGACCCGGGCGGGGTCAGCGTCGCCGTGATGTCCTTCTCCTTCGGGGCCGTCCGGCGGGTCCGTACCCTCGCTCCGCACCTGCCCGTCGTCCAGCTCCTCGAGATCCTGCCGCCGTGGCTGCGGACCGGCCGGCTGCCCGCCGGGGTGGCCATCGGCGGCCCGGGGATCCGCCTGCTCCGTACCCACCCCTGGCTGGCCCGGCGGATCCACGAGCGGGGCCACCAGGTGTACGTGTGGACCGTGAACGCCCCTGGCGACGTGGACCTGGTCCTGGACCTCGGGGTCGAGGGGATCATCTCCGACCGCCCCCGGTACGTCCTGGACCGGCTGGGCCGCTGACCGCCGCTACCCGGCCAGTCGTGGTACCGACGCACTCAAGGTCTGTCGGGAAGCGTCCGGTCCGGGCAGACTAGGCATCATGTCGGGCCTGCGCGCCGTCCAAGAGCTGGTCGAGCGGTGCCAGGACGGGCTGGGGGCGGTCGGCGCCGGATTTGTCGAGTTCGGCCCGTCCGGCGGCCGGGTGATCGCGGCCACCGGCGCCTCCCGCTGGGCCGTCGGGCGGCTGGTCGACTCGTCCGGTCCGCTGCTCACCCGGCTCCAGCAGACCGACCGTCCGGTCGAGGCCCGGGTGGTGGACCAGCCCAGCGACCTCTCCCGCCAGTTGGCCGGCCGGGGCATCAGCCGGATCCTCGGCGTCCGGGTCCGGTTGTCCACCGACCTGGCCGCCGGCCTGTTCGCCTGCTTCGCCGAGGACCGGGACGTGGACCCGGACCGCTACGCCGCGCTCGCCCGGCTCGCCGCCGACACGGGCCAGCTCTACGACCGGCAGGGCCTGCCGGTGTACGCCGCCGAACCGGCCGTGACGACGCTCGCCGACGCGATCGCCGTGGTCGACGCCGACGGCGGTGTCCGGTCCTGGAACGCGGCGGCCGCCGCGGTGATCGGGCGGGGTGCGACCATCGCCGCCGGCCGGCCGCTGCCGATCCCGCTGCCCCGCCCCGGCCAGGTGGTCGAGCACCGGCTGCCGGACGGGCGGCGGTTGCAGATCCTGGCCACCGAACTGCCGCAGGGCGAGGGCCGGGTGGTCACGTTGCGGGACATCAGCGAGGCATACCGCCGCGAGCAGGCCCGGGAGCTGTTCGTCGCGGTCACCAGCCACGAGCTGCGCACTCCCGTGACAGTCATCAAGGGGTACGCGGACACGCTGGTCGACCACTGGGACGACCTCGCCGAGCCGGACCGGCGGGACGCGGCGGAACGGCTGCGCCAGCGGGCCGGAGAACTGGCCCGGTTGGTCGAACGGCTGTTGTCGGCGGTCGGCGACGGGTCCGGGCTCTCGACGGTGATGCCGCTGCCCTTCGATCTCACCGAGGCGCTCCGGGCGGCGGTCGACGACCTGCCGGCAGACAGCCGGCGGCGGATCCGGCTGGAACTGCCCACCGCGCTGCCCAAGGCACTGGGCGAGCGGGCGAGCCTGGCCACCGTACTCGGGGAGCTGGTCACCAACGCCGTCAAGCACTCGTCGCCGGACTCGCCGGTCACCGTGTCCGGGATGGGCGACGTGGGTACGGTCGGGTTCCAGGTGGCCGACGAGGGCAGCGGAATCAAGCCCGAACATGTAGAAAGGGCATTTGAGAGGTTTTGGCAGGCGCAACCGGGAAATCAACGACCATATGGGGGCGTTGGACTCGGGCTATACCTGGTGAGACGGATCATAGAACGACAAAAAGGGTGGGTGTTCTTACGCCCACGTGAACATGGCGGTACCGTCGCAGAGGTACGGCTACCACGGGCGGACCTGGGGCCGGGGGGGGCATAGGCGTGGGTACGGCAGTGGCGGAGCGCGCGTGGTGCGTCGTCGTGCCGCACCACGCCCGGGGTGCCCGGCTGGCCCGGCACCGGCTGGCCGGTGAGCTGGCCCCGATCGCCTCGCCCGAGCTGCTCGCCGATGCCGTGGCCGTGGTCGCCGAGCTGGTCGGCAACGCCATCCGGCACGCCCAGTCGCTACCCGGTGAGGTGATCCGGGTGGCCTGGCGGATCCGCGCCGAGGGGAACCGGCAGCGCCTGGAGGTACGGGTGACCGACGGCGGAGCCGGTGAACCGCCCCGACCCCGCGAGGTCGGCATCGACTCGATCGACGGGCGGGGCCTGGCGATCGTGGCCGCCCTCGCGGATGCCTGGGGCGTGGAACGGGACGGGCTCGGCCAGAGCGTATGGGCACGGTTGAGCGGGGTACGCCCGGCCGAGGCTGAACAGCACCACGACGTACCGGAGGAATTCCGGCAGACCCTCTCGGGGTGAGCCGCCCGACCGGATCCGTACCAACCGTTAGGCTGGACCGCCGTGAGCAAGCGTCGGAAGTCCCCCAGAACCGCGGCGCCCCAGCGGCAGAAGCTGCGTGACGTCTTCATCCCCCGCCCGTTTGCCGGTCTGGCCGACGAGCCCGAGTGGATCGCCCTGCGTGAGCTGGTCCCGGCCGCGTCCGCCCCGCTGCGCCTGACCCCCGCCCTGGTCGAGCAGTACGGCGACCGCCCGGTCACCCTGGCCACCGTCCTGCCGATGGCCTGGCCCGCGATGACCAAGCCGGACGGCCGGGTCT
>VAXX01000391.1 GCA_005885115.1 Actinomycetota bacterium
CGTGCCGGCGCCGCGGGGTAGGGCGGCCGCGGACGGGCCGCCGATCAGGAGCGCGACGACACAGGCCACGGCGGCCGGGGCGTTGCGTACGGTGACTTTGCGGGACCTCAGCATGGGCAGATACATCGTCATCATCCGTTCCGGGTGGATGAGCGCTGCGCGAGGCGGGTACCGGCACGTCCGTACCGGACCCAGGGCCGACGCTAGGAGCGGGCGGCAACCCAAGTCAATACTTGCGACCAAGAACTTCGGGTAATAACTTTAGGTCGAAAACAAAGTCCCGGGCGGACTGCCCAGGACGGACGCGTGCGCGACGCGACCGTCCCGCGTCGCCACGGTGGGCAGGCCGCGTCGGTCGGATCGCAGGATGGCAGCCGACACGATGCGAGGAGGGCGCGGATGAGCGCGGGCGGGGGTACCCGGGCGGTGGTCGCCGGGGTGGGCCTGACGCTGCTGACCGGATACGGTGTCTGGGACGGGATCGGCACGCTGGCGATCGGCGTACTGCGGGTCGCCGTCGCGGTCGTCCTCGCCGTCGAGACCAAGAGCCTGCTGATCGGCGAGTCCGCGACCGCCGACCAGGTCGCCGCGATCGAGGCGGCGATCGCCGGTGGTACCGGCGTCAGCCGGCTCATCCACCTGCGTACCGTGCACCTCGGGCCGGAGGAGTTGCTGGTCGCCGCGAAGATCGCGGTGCACGGCGAGGAGAAGGCCGAGCGGGTCGCCGCGGCGATCGACGCCGCCGAGGCGCGGATCAGGGCAGCGGTACCGATCGCCCGGGTGATCTACCTGGAGCCGGACATCGACCGGGAGCCCGTCGGTCCCGGCTGAACGAGGGGCTCACGCGCTGCTGAGCATGGCCGGTGCCGGCGTGTCCGGGCGCAGTTCGCCCGACCCGCGCACGATCAGGCGGGTATCCAGGGTCAACGTACGTGCCCGGGTCCGGTCGCCGTCCAGCCGGGACAGAATCAGCTCGGCAGCGCGGACGCCGAGCAGTTCGGCGTCCTGGGCGACCACAGTGGTCGCCGGCTCCAGGAGGTCGGCGAAGCTGAAATCGTCGAAGCCGACCAACGCGACGTCGCGCCGGTGCGCCCGGACCAGCGCCATGAGTACGCCCATGCAGGCGAGGTTGTTCGCCGCGAAGATCGCGGTCGGCGGCCGTCGCGTGGCGAGCAGCCGCGCGGTGGCCTGGGCCGCGTCGCTCTCGTGGTGTCCCTGCTCGATGAGCGCGCGGTCGAGCGGGATTCCGGCGGCCTCGAGGGCGCACCGGTATCCGCGGAACCGCTCCCGCCTGGTGTAGAGGGTCGTCGGCAGGTCGCCGACGAAGCCGATCCGCCGGTGCCCGTACCCGACGAGGTGCTCGACCGCCGCGACCGCGCCCTCGAAGTTCGCGCTGACCACGGTATCCACGGCGAGCTTCACGGCCGGACGGTCGAGGAACACCAGCGGCAGCCCGTGCCGCCGCTCGTTTCGCAGGTAGCCGTAGTCACCACCGGCGGCCGGGACGATGATGAGCCCGGCCACCTGCCGGTCGAGGAGCGTGGTGATGACCGCGTGCTCCCGGTCCGGGTCCTCCTCCGAGGACGCGATGACCAGATGCAGGCCCCGGGTACGGAGAGCCTTCTCGACGCCGCTGGCGACCGTACCGAAGAACGGGTTGCCCAGGTCGGGAATGACGAGTCCGACGGCGGCGTCGCGGGCGCCGACCCGCATGTTGCGGGCCATCGCGTTGGGCCGGAAGCCCAGCCGGCGAACGACCGCCAACACCCGTTGCCGGGTCTCCGCGCTGATCCGCGGCTCCTCGTTCAGAACCCGGGAGACGGTGCGGGCGCTCACCCCCGCCTCCCGGGCCACGTCGTGCAGCGTCGGACGGGGTACGCCGGAGTGACGAGCCTGCGGCCACACGCCGCTACCCCTCGTCCCCGGGCGCGGTGGCCTCACCGCGCGGACCGATCCCGACCGCGCTCGCGGCGGCCTGGTCGACGACCAATGGCTGGTGCGCCTCGCCGTAGTCGAGGGTCATCGCCCCGGTCATCACCGAAACCACCTCGGCCATGGAGTAGTCACCGGGCTTGACCACCCCGACGCGGCGGCCCAGCCGCTGGATGTGGATACGGTCAGCGATCTCGAACACATGAGGCATGTTATGGCTGATCAGTACGACCGGCAGTCCCCGGTCCCGGATCCGGCGGATCAGGTCGAGCACCTGGCCGGACTCCTTGACCCCGAGGGCCGCGGTCGGCTCGTCCATCACCAGCACGTGGTTGCCCCAGGCCGCGGCGCGGGCCACCGCGACGCCCTGCCGCTGGCCGCCGGACAGGTTCTCCACCGGCTGGGTGAGCGAGCGCAGGCCGATCCGCAGCTCGGCCATGTGCCGGGCGGACTCGGTACGCATCCGCGGCTTGTCGAGCATGCGCAGCACGGTGCCCAGCGGGCCACGGCGGCGTACCTCCCGGCCGAGGAACAGGTTGCTCGCGATGTCCAGGGCCGGCGCGACGGCCAGGTCCTGGTACACGGTCTCGATCCCGTGCCGCCGCGCGTCAAGGGGGTTGCGGAACCGGACCGGCGCGCCGTCCAGCGTGATCTGCCCGGCGTCCGGCTGCTCGGCACCGGTCAGTATCTTGATGAGGGTGGACTTGCCGGCGCCGTTGTCGCCGATGACCGCGAGGACCTCGCCGGGGAGCAGGTCGAAGTCGGCGCCGTCCAGGGCGGTCACGTGGCCGTACCGCTTGACCAGTCCTCGGGCGGTCAGGATCGGGCCGGCCGTCGGGTCGATGTCACTGCTCATCTGTTCCCCCTGCGGGACAGTTTGTCGACGGTGACGGCCAGGATGACGAGGATCCCGGTGATCAGCGTCTGGTAGATCGAGGCCACGCCCATCAACTGGAGGCCGTTGCGGAAGATGCCGACGATGAGCGCGCCGATGAGGGTACCGAGAACGGCGCCGCGACCACCGAAGAGGCTGGTGCCGCCGAGTACCACCGCGGTGATGCTGTCGAGGTTGTCGGTCTGGCCGGCCTGCGGGTCACCGACGCTGGTCCGGGCGACGAGCAGGAGCCCGGCGATGCCGTAGATAACCCCGGCCACGGTGTACACGCTGAGCAGTACCCGCTTGGTGGCGATCCCGGTGAGCCGGGCCGCCTCCGGGTTGTTGCCGGTCGCGTAGACGTGCCGTCCCCAGCCGGTCTGGCCGAGTACGTACGCGAAGATCAGGAACAGCGCGATCGTGACGATCGATCCGTACGTGACGTCGGTGGCGCCGACGGTGAAGGTCTCGCCGAGCACGGTGAGCAGCCGGGGCAGGTTGGAGACGGTCTGCTCATTGGAGTAGATGTGGGTCAGCGCGAAGGCGATGTTGAGCATACCCAGCGTGACGATGAACGGCGGCAGGGATATCCGGGTCACCAGTAGCCCGTTGGCGAGCCCGAACCCGGCGCAGACCAGGATGCCGATGAGGATCGCCAGGGCGGGCGGGACGCTACCGCCCACGGCCAGCTTGGTCATCACGATCGTGCCGAACGCCATGATCGCGCCGTTGGACAGGTCGATCCCTGCGGTCAGGATGATCAACGTCTGCCCGATCGCCAGGGTACCGACGACCATCACCTGCTGGATGATCAGGGAGAAGTTGCCAGGTGTGAAGAAGGTGTCGGTACGGATGGCGAAGAACACGCTCGCCAGTACCAGCGCGGCAAGGGGCTCGAGCGTCGAGACGCTGAGCAGACGGCGCCACAGCGGGGCCGCCTCTGGGCCTTGCGTCACCGTGTCCGGGGCGGCGACGGTGGTTGTGGACATGGGTCTCTCCAGGATATGAGAGGGCATACGAAGGGTCTGCACCCGCAAACGGGTCCGGCCCGGGGGGGAGCCGGACCCGCCGGTCGGTCAGCCCCAGCAGTTGGCCAGGCCGAACGCGCCGGTGTCGGTGTACCCGGTCGCCTTGTTGCCGGCCTTGGCGTAGTTCACCACTGCCTGTACCCCCTGCTGCGCCATCTTCAGCGGGTACTGCTGCGAGGTGGCCGCGATCTGCCCACTCTGTACTCCCTTGACGCCGGTGCAACCGCCGTCCACGGACACGATCGTGACGTCCTTCTCGCGCCCCTTGGCCTTCAGGGCGGTGTACGCGCCGAACGCGGCCGGCTCGTTGATCGTGTACACGAGGTTGATGTCCGGCGCCTTCTGCAGGCAGTTCTCCATCGCGGCCTGCCCCTTGGCCTGGTCACCCTGGGTGTCCTGGGAGCACACGATGGACGGGTCGTTGTTGGCGATGCCGAAGCCCTGCAGGAAGCCGTTGTGCCGCAGCACACCGACCGAGATCCCCGGGGCCAGGTCGAGCGTTGCGATCTTGGGGGTCTTGCCGGCGAACAGCGCCTTCGCGTACTGGCCGATCAACGTACCGGCCTTGAGGTTGTCGGTCGCGAACAGCGCATCGGTGGCCTCCTGCGGCTCGGTCGGCGTGTCCAGGGCGATCACCAGTACGCCCTTGGCCCGGGCCTTCTGGATGGTCGGCACGATGGCCTTGGTGTCGCTCGGCGTGATCATGATGCCCTTCACGCCCGCCGCCACCATGTTCTCGATCGCGGTGACCTGGCTGGCGTTGTCCCCGTCGAACTTGCCCGCCGCGCTCAGCAGGGTCGCGCCTTCCGCGTCGGCTTCCTTCTGCGCCCCCTCCTTCATCTTGACGAAGAACGGGTTGGTCTCGGTCTTGGTGATCAGACCGACCTTGATCTTCCCGGCCGAGCTACCGCCCGACGGGCTGGACTTGGCGCAGGCCGACAGCCCGAGGGACGCGGCGGTCAGGAGGACCACCAGAAACGTTGAGGTTGATTTCCAGGACATGACTCGCTCCTCCGCTTCTGTCCGGTGGCATCCGGACAGGGTTGGGGATGGCTGTCAACGTTGGCGCATGTCAACGTTGACACAACCTGATTGAGGCATGGTGTGCCCGTCCGGATCGGCGCGTCAAGGTGTCCCGCCGAATACGGCACACGGGCCCCGGGTCGTAACCGGAGCACGACTGCACGGCGGTGCGCCGGCCGATCCGGCGCGCGGAAGGCACCGCGCGACAGCTGGGAGGCCTCCAGCGACAGACCCACCAGGCCGGCCGGCAGTACACCGCTCACGGAGGCCGGGTGTACGACGATCGACACGGTACGCCCGGCCGGAGTGATCCCACCTTCCCATCGAACATTGACGATACCGGACCGCATCGACGGTCATATATCGTCTCGATGAGAGTGCGCGGCTTACCCGGTCAGCGGCAGCCGCAGCGCCGACGGGTGCCGCCGGTCGTGGTACACCTCGTAGTCCACGGGACTGAGCCGCGCGGCGGTACCGAGCGGCTCGCCGGTACCGGTGTGCCGGGCGTACCGCGGGTGGGCCGCGCCGGCCAGTTGCACCCGGATCCGGTGCCCGCGCCCGAACACGTACCCCATCGGCCACAGCTCGACCTCGACCGGGCGGACCCCGTCGGCGTCCGGCGGGAACATCCCCGGCGAGACCCGGACCAGCCCGTCACAGATGTTCTCCGAACGGCCGTCCGGCGTCACCTCGCAGACCCGCGCGAACACGTCGAAGAACTCCGCACTGGTCCGCACCTGGACCAGTGCCGACACCGGCCCGATCGCCTCCAGGTCGGCCGCGAGCGGCGCGCTGGTGTAGACCAGCACGTCCGACCGCGCCTCCACCGCGCGGTTGTCGACCCGCCCGGCGTCGCGGGTCAGCAGCGGGCCACCGGGTGAGGGCGTCGGGTCGGCGGGGTGGTAGCGGAACCGGTCGGGCCCGGCGTCGTCGGGCGCCGCCGGCGCCAGTCCGGCGCCGGCCTGGAAGAACCATTCGGTGGTACGGGCATCCGGCGGCCACCGC
>VAXX01000392.1 GCA_005885115.1 Actinomycetota bacterium
ATGACCGTGACACCGTCGGCACGGTCGAAGACATCCATCCTTCGTGTGGAAACCAGCCGCAGACGCCCGAGGGCATCGGCGAGTGTTGATAATGACATGCCCAGCTCCCGGGCCACCGCGGCGGCGGCGAGGGTGTTGCCGACCTGGTGGCGCCCGGACACGGCCAGCGTGACCGGGGCGGTACCCTCCGGCGTGACCAGGGTGTACGAGGCCCGTCCGCGCTCGTCCAGCCGCACCTCGGCGGCTCTCACCGACGCCGAGGCAGCCTCACCGACCAGGACCACCCGGGCACCGGTACGGGCGGCCATGGCGGCGACCCGGGGATCGTCGGCGTTCAGGACGGCGAGCCCGTCGGCGGGTAGCGCCTCGACCAGCTCCCCCTTCGCCAGGGCGATCCGGTCCTGGGAGCCGAACTCCCCGATGTGCGCGACGCCGACGTTGAGCACGATGCCGATCCGGGGGCAGGCCACCTCGCACAGGTACCGGATGTGCCCGATCCCCCGGGCGCCCAGCTCCAGCACCAGGTACCGGGTGTCGGTGGTGGACTTCAGGACCGTGTACGGGTACCCCAGCTCGTTGTTGAGCGAACCGGCCGGCGCGATCGTCGGGCCCAGCCCGGTCAGCAACTGCGCCACCATGTCCTTGGTGGTCGTCTTACCGGACGAGCCGGTGAGCCCGACGATCGTCAGGTCGGGCAGCCGGGCGGTGACGGCCCGGGCGAGCGCCGCCATGGCGGTCAGCGCATCGTGCACCACGACCATCGGCACCGCGTCGACCGCGCGGGTACCGAGGACGGCGACGGCACCGGCGGCGTACGCCCCGGCCGCGTAGTCATGGCCGTCGACCTGCTCGCCGGGGAAGGCGACGAACAGCCCGCCCGGCTCGACCCGCCGGGAGTCGTACTCGACGGGACCGGTGACGACCGTCGCCGGATCGGCACCGGTCAGGCGCCCGCCGACGGCCTGCGCCACGTCGGCCAGGGTGAGCGGGATCATGACGTACTCCCATACTTGGCGCTCAGCGCGGCGGCCAGCTCGACGCGGTCGTCGAACGGGTGCACCTCGCCGGCGATCTCCTGGCCCCGCTCGTGCCCCTTGCCCAGCAGCGCGATCACGTCCCCCGGTCCGGCCAGGGCGACCGCCTCGTCGATCGCGGCCCGGCGGCCGGCGACCTCGATGACCTGGCCCCCGGTGATCCCCCGCAACACCTCCGCGCGGATCACCGCCGGGTCCTCGGTCCGCGGGTTGTCGTCGGTGACGATCACCAGGTCGGCGCCCTGCGTCGCGGCGCGACCCATCACCGCGCGCTTGGCCCGGTCCCGGTCGCCGCCCGCGCCGATCACGCAGATCAGCCGGCCCTTGGTCGACTCGCGCAGGGCGGCCAGCGCCGCGACGACCGCGTCGGGCTTGTGCGCGTAGTCGACCACGCCGAGCACCGGTCCGGGCGCGGCGACCCGCTCCAACCGACCCGGTACGCCCGGGCAGGCGGCGATCCCGACCGCGGCCACCTCGGGATCGACGCCGATCGCGGTGAGGCTGGCCAGGGCGAGCAGCGCGTTGGCGACGTTGTGCCGCCCGGGCAGCGTGACCGCGGCGTCGACCCGTACCCCGGCCGGCCCGTACGCGACGAACCGCTGCCCGTACCCGGCCGGCTCGACCGCCTCGGCGCGCCACGTCGCGCGCGGGTGCCCGATCGCCGAGTAGGTGACCGTGCCGGGCTTGATCAGCGGCCGCAGCGCACCGTCGTCCAGGTTGATCACCTCGTACGTACAGCGCCCGTCGAACAGCAGCGCCTTGGCCGCGAAGTACTCCTCGGTGGAGGCGTGGAAGTCCAGGTGGTCGGTGCCGAAATTGGTGTATCCGCCGACGGTGAAGTGGGTGCCCTCGACCCGACCCAGCGCCAGCGCGTGGCTGGACACCTCCATCGCGATCGAGGTGACCCCCCGCTCGACCGCGACCGCGAACAGCGCCTGCAACTCGCTGGCCTCCGGGGTGGTACGCACGCTGTCCAGCACCTCGTCGCCCAGCCGGGTCTCCACGGTGCCGATCAGCCCGGTGACCCGCCCGGCCGCCCGCAGCCCCGACTCCACCAGGTACGCGGTCGAGGTCTTCCCGGCCGTACCGGTGATCCCGACGATCGTGAGCTTCTCGGTCGGCCGGTCGTACACGGTCGCGGCGACCTCGCCGAGGACCGCCCGGGGATCGTCCACCACCAGCGCCGGAAGCGGCGAGCCGGAGGCGCCCGCCGGGTCGGTGAGCACCGCGACCGCCCCGGCCCGCGCCGCCGCCCCGATGAACCGGGCCCCGTGCGCCTTCGCGCCGGGCAGCGCGGCGAACAGGTCACCGGGTACCACGGCGGAGCTGGCCAGGGTCACCCCGGACACGGGCACGTCGACCCCGGGCGGGGCGACCCCGAGCAGCTCGGCGAGTTCGGCGAGGCTGCGGGGCGGTACCGTCCGGGGACGCGGATAGCCGGGCACGCCGTCAGACCCTACCGTGCCCCGCTGGGGAGGCCACTCACAGCGTCAGCGCGAACTTCGGCGGGCTGGTACCGGTCGGCGGGACCTGGAAGTACCGCAGCGTGAACGCCATCATGTCCCTGAACGCCGGTGCCGCCACCGCGCCGCCCTCGCCACCGGGACTGTGGGCGAACACGGCGATGACGTACCGGGGCGCGTCGGCCGGCGCCATGCCGATGAACGAGGCGACCTCGCCGGGCGCGTACCTCCCGTCCTTGACCTGCAGACCGGTGCCGGTCTTGCCGGCCACCCGGTATCCGGGGACCGCGGCCGAGTGCCCGGTGGCGCCGGGCGCCGTGACGACCGCCTCCAGATCCTGGCGCAGCGCCGCCGCGCAGTCGGTGGACAGCACCTGCCGGGTCCGGGGTGCCGGCCACGGGCTGACCTTCCCGTCCGGGCCGATGCTGGCCTGGATGAGGTGCGGGGCCACGTAGACGCCGTTGTTGGCGATCGTCGCGTACACCGCCGCCATCTGCAGCGGGGTCACCGACACACCGAGGCCGATCGGGATGGAGCCGTAGCTGGACCCGCTCCACCGGTCGGGCGGCTGGACCAGACCCGGGGACTCGCCCGGCATCCCCTCGCCGGTCGCGCTGCCGAGGCCGAACCTGCGCTGGTAGTCGTACAGGGTCTGCGGGCCGATCTTGTCGGCGACGGTGATCGTACCGACGTTGGAGGAGTACGCGAGGATGCCCGGGAGGGTGATCCGGGTACCGGGTCGCTGCGGGGTGGTGTCGCTGAACGTCGTGTCGCCCTTCTTGATCGACCCGCCCGGCAACGTGATGGCCGCGTCCGGCCCGATGGCGCCGCTCTGCAACCCGGCGGCCAGGGTGATCACCTTGTGCACCGAGCCGGGGTCCACCACGATCTGGGTCGGCGCATCCAGCCGCTGCGCCGCGGTCGACCCGGCCGGGTCCGCC
>VAXX01000393.1 GCA_005885115.1 Actinomycetota bacterium
GGCCAGCGGGGCCACGGTTTCCCGGCAGCGCAACGCGGTGGCGGACCGGATCCGGTCGGGGCCGGTCAGCGCGAGCAGGTTGGTGAGGGCCTCGACCTGGTGCCGGCCCACCGAATCCAACGGGCGCAGGCGATCCGGGCCGGACCAGGCGCTGCGGGTACCGGCGCGGCCGTGCCGTACCACCGTGACGTGCGCGGTGATCCGGGGCAGTGCCGCGAAGGCGGCCAGTACGCCCCGGTCGTGTGCGTAGCTCAGCAGTGGGCCGGCCCGGGCCACCGGTACCCACCGCACTTCGGCGATCTCGTGGTCGGGCTCCCGGCCGATGTCGGCGCGCACCGCCATCGACCAGAACTCGAGCTGCTTCTCCGCGCCCGGTTCCCCGGTGAGGTACCGGATGGTGGGCAGCCGTACCTGTGGCGTACCGGTGATGCCGGTCTCCTCGAAGACCTCGCGGACCGCGGCGGCGAACGGGTGCTCGCCGTGCTCCAGTTTCCCCTTGGGCAGCGTCCAGTCGCCGTACCGTGGCCGGTGTACCAGCGCCACCTCGGTACCCGCATCGGTTGCCCGCCAGGGCACGCCGCCCGCGGCCCGGATCAACCCGGTCACGGCAACCAGCCGGTGAGCTTGTGCCGCGCCGCTTTGGCCCAGGCGTCCGGGAACTTCTCCCGGGCCTCGCGTACCGCGGCGCGTTCCCTTTCGTAGAGCCGTCCCGCGGTCACCGCGAGGGCGTGGTCGTCGGGGTCGGCGTGCGCGATGGCGAGCCAGGTCTGGGCGGCCACGGCGGCGTCCTGGTGGTCGCCGAGCAGACCCTGGACCGCGGCCACCGCCTTGGCGAGCGGGGCGGCGGTACCGCCGAGCGCCTGCGCGACGGCTTCGGTGGCGTACCGGGCGCGCTTGGCGCGGATCCGGACGCTGTGCCACTCCTCGTCGGGCGCCGACGGGTCGAGCTCGCCGGCGCCGGACGTCCCGTCGGACCCGTACGCCAACTCGCGCCACGGCTTGGCGACCAGCCGGGGCAGCAGGTCGGCGGCCGGCCGCCCGGCGCGCTTGCCGATCAGCTTCGGTGCCGCGGCCGCCGCGACGAGGTGGTCGAGCAGGACCCGGTACCGGTCGCCGCGCAGCGCCTTGTCCAGATCGGCGAGCGCGTCCTCGTGCCGCGCGGTCAGGTCGGCGTCCATCCGGGCCAGTGCGGCGTCGTCCAGCGCCGACAACGGATCGGCCGCGGCGGTGCGGCGCAGCCGCGCCCGCAACACCTCGGCGTCGCGCGCCGCGCCGAGCGCGTCGGCCAGCCAGGACAGTTCGTCGCGCAACCCCTTGGCCCACAAGGGATCCAACAGCGGGCGGAAGGTCTTCAGATCGGTACGCAGCCGGCGGATCCCCACCCGCATCTGGTGTACGGCGGTGTCCCCGTCCGGCAACGGCTCGCGCAACCGGACCAGCGGGTCGTACGCGAGCATCCGCGCGATGTCCGACCGCAGTGCCCCGGTGACCACCTGCCCGGCGGTCGGGTGCTTGCCGAGCCCGGCCGGCGGTACCAGGTCGGGCGGACCGAGCGGCCCCATGGCACGCAGGTGCTTGGCGGTGAACGTACCGGCGACGGCACCGGCACCGCGCAGGATCGCGTCCACGACACCGTGTCGTCGTCCAGTTCGGCCAGGCGGGCCCCGTCCCGGTCGCGCAGCTCGTACACCCGCCGGGTGGTCCGCAGCACCGCCGCCGGTTCCAGGGCACCGCCCCGGGTGTACGCGGTGACGAGGTCGACGAGATCGTCCGGGATGTCCCGCGGGGTACCGGCCCGGGAGATCTCGTGCCGTACCCCGGCCACCTCGGTCGGCAGCTTCACCGTCCACGGCAGTTCGTCACCGCGCCGGTGGCGCAGCGACACGCCGGCCCGGGCCAGCCGGCGGTCGGGAGTGTCGTAGTACGTGGCGCGCAGCGACGCCGGGGGGAGCGCGACGACCTGGCCACCGGCCGGGAGCGCGGAGCCCAGCTCCGGCACCGGGAACCTCGGGTCGACGTCGTACTTGCGCTCCTCCTCCAGCATCTGCGCAGCCTAGCTTCCGGCTACTCGGTCCGGTCGACCGTCCGGCGCAGCAGGGCGTCCTGCAGGTGCTGCGTCGGTTGGTCGGCGCCGGGGCGGGACAGTTGCCAGTTGCCGTCCGGCCCGAGCTCGAACGCGCGGGTCTGCGGGCTCATCGACAGCGCCAGTACGGTCTCCAGTTCCGCCGCCGCCGTCGGGTCGGTCACCCGGACCAGTGCCTCGACCCGGCGGTCGAGGTTGCGGTGCATCAGGTCGGCCGAGCCGATCCACAGCTCGGGCCCGCCGTCGGGCTCCGCCGACGATCCGGCGGAGCCGTTGCCGAACCGGAAAATCCTGGAGTGCTCCAGGAACCGGCCGACGATCGAGCGGACCCGGATGTTGTCCGACAACCCCGGTACGCCGGGGCGCAGGGTACAGATCCCGCGGACGGTCAGCTCGATCCGTACCCCGGCGCGGCTGGCCCGGTACAGGGCGTCGATGATCTCCTCGTCGACCAGCGAGTTCACCTTGATCTGGACGAGTCCGGGCTGCCCGTCGGCGGCCAGCTTGGTCTCCCGTTCGATCCGCTCGATGATCCCGGCCCGGACCCCGTACGGGGCGACGAGCAGCCGCCGGTACGAGGTCTGCCGGCTGTACCCGGTGAGCACGTTGAACAGGTCGGTCAGGTCGGCACCGACCTCGGGTTGCCCTCCTGGCGGATCACCAGGGCGGTCTTGCAGTGGGTCTTCAGCCCGACCAGCCCGTAGACCACGTGGCAGCCGGCCTTCTCCAGCATCCGCGCCCACCCGATGTTGGCCTGTTCGTCGAACCGGGCCTTGACCTCCACCAGCACCACCACCTGCTTGCCCGCCTCGGCCGCGTCGATGAGCGCGTCGACCACGGGGGAGTCGCCGGAGGTGCGGTACAGGGTCTGCTTGATGGCCAGGACATTCGGGTCGTCGGCGGCCTGCTCGATGAAGCGCTGGACGCTGGTGGAGAAGGAGTGGTACGGGTGGTGCACCAGGATGTCGCCGTCGCGCAGGGTGGCGAAGACCGACCGGGGCGTCTCGCCCTCGGCGAAGCGCGGATGGGTGGCGGGGACGAACGGACGGTCCTTGAGGTCCGGGCGGTCCACCCCCTCGTACACCTGCCACAGCGCGGACAGGTCGAGCACCCCGGGTACCCGCAGGATGTCGTGGCTGTCCATGTCCAGCTCCCGGACCAGCCACTCCAGGACGTGGTCGGAGATGCTCGCGGCGACCTCCAGGCGTACCGGCGGACCGAACCGGCGCCGGGCCAGTTCCCGTTCCAGCGCCTGCAACAGGTCCTCGTCCCGGTCCTCCTCGACCTCCAGGTCGGCGTTGCGGGTCACCCGGAACAGGTGGTGCTCGATGATGTCCATGCCGGAGAACAGCGCACCGAGGTGGGCCGCGATGAGCTCCTCGACGGGCAGGAAGCGGTACGAGCGCCCGCCCGAGTCGACGCTCACCAGGCGGGGCACGTTGTTGGGTACCTTCACCCGGGCGTACAGCTCCGGACCGCCCTGCGGATCCCGCAGCATCACGGCCAGATTGAGGGACAGCCCCGAGATGTACGGGAACGGATGCGCCGGATCGACGGCCAGCGGAGTCAGCACCGGGAAGACCTGGTCACGGAAGTAGTCCCGGAGCCGGTCCCGCTCGACCGGGGACAGGTCGCTCCAGCGGACCATCTCGACGCCCGCCTCGGCCAGTCCCGGCGCCACCTCCCGCAGGAAGCAGCGGGCCTGCCGGCCGACCAGTTCCGCGCTGCGCTCGGAGATCAGCTCCAACTGCGCGCGCGCCGGTACCCCGTCCGGGCCGCGCAGTGGCAGTCCGGTCTGCATCCGCCGCTTCAGCCCGGCCACCCGTACCATGTAGAACTCGTCCAGGTTGCCGGCGAAGATGGCCAGGAACTTGGCCCGTTCCAGCAGCGGGATCGCCGGGTTCTCGGCCAGCGTCAGGACCCGCGCGTTGAAGTCCAGCCAGGACAGCTCCCGGTTGAGGAACCGGTCGTCGGGTAGCGGCTCGTCCAGCGCGGCGACGCGCCCCCCGGAACCGCCCCCGCCCGCGGGCGGCTCGTCCGGCGGGGGTCCGGGGCGGGCCTGCCACCGGCCGCCCGGACCACGCGGTTGGTTGCGGCCGACTCCGTTCGAGGAAGGGGTGGCAGTCACCCCGCCATCATCGCCCGAACGGATGAAACGGGAAAAGGTGTTCAGGAAAACAGTCCGGTGGGCGGCATGGTGACAAGGGAGACGGCGGCGACGGTGCCGTCCGGCCCGTACGCCAGGCGGACCCGCTGACCGAGCCGGAGCAGCCGCAGTCCGGAGGCCGCGAACGCGGTGGCCGGAAAATCCACGGGGGTACCGTCGTCGAGCAGCACCGAGCCCGCACCCGACTCGGGGTCCCAGGTCGCGACGGTGCCCTGCACGCTGGCCAGGATAGCCCGGGTCCGGGGACCCAGGCCCAGCCGCGCCGCCGCCGCGAGGTCGTCGGCGGTATCCACGTCCCGACGCAGGGACGGCCCGGCCCCGGTCAGCTCGACGGCACCCGACTGCGCGTGCGCGCGCGCCGATCCGGCGCCGAACCGGGGCGCCAACGGCACCCCGGCCGGTGCGGCGAGCAGCGTGGTGCCGGTACCGGCGGCGTCGCGCACGTACCCCCGGACCGTCACGGCGTCCAGGGCCGCGGCCAGGTCGGTGCCGCGTAGCGCGGGCAGGTCGCCGGCCAGCGCGGCGAGCGGGCCGGCGCCGGCCGCCGCCGCCCCATGGGCCAGCGCCGGGTTGAGACCCGCGTCCGGCTCGTCGGGCAGCACCTTCGCGCCGAGGTCGCGCGCCGCCGCCGCGACCGCCTCGTCGGAGCAGACCACCAGGACCGCGGCCACCGCCGGGCACGCCAGCGCCGCGTCCAGCGTGTCCAGCACGAGCGCCAGCACCAGATCCTGATGGGGTACGCCGGGCACCGCCCCCCGTAGCCGGCTCTTGGCCCGCCCGAGGTCCTTCACCGGCACGAGTACCGTCCACTCCACCCGACCGATTGTGACACCGGTTATCCACAGGGACTGTGCCGAGCGTGGGCGGATGGTTACCCTGACTCGCGACGACCTGGGGAGGACGGGGATGGACGAGGGTGACGGGTCGAGTGCGGCCGTGCCGGGCTGGTCGGGCATCGCGGCGGACCTGAGTTCGTTGCGGCAACTGGCCGGGCAGGTACGCGCGGAGGTCGACGCCACGCTGCGGCCGCGTACCCGGGAGGCGTTCGGTCCGTTCGAGGCCGGGGCCACCTTCGGCGCCGCCAGTCCGAGCGCCGACCTGCACGCGGTCCGGGAGAAGTACACCGACTGCCTGGTCGCGGCCGTGGACCAACTTGTCCACCAGCTAGACACATCGGCGCGCCTCGTGGACGTGGTGTCCGAGATCACCCAGCGGTACGGCTCGACCGACGCCCTCGCCCGCGCGACCCTGACCGACCTGCAGGACGCGTTCGTCAACGCGGCCCAGGCCGACCGGGTACGCCTGTTCGGCGCCGGCGGGAACCCGGCAGGTGGACTGTGACCCAGCCCGACACCCGGTACGCGGGCGGCTGCCTGGACTGGACCCGGTACGACGTACCGACGCTGGCCGGTTTCCTCGACGCCGACCTGTCGTCGGGCTGGTCCCAGGTGAGCGCCTGGTGGCAGGCGCACGACCTGACCCGCGAGCACCTGACCGTCATGCGCCAGGCTCGCGACACGATCGTCCAGGTCTGGCCGCCGGGCACCAACCAGGCGGCCGCCGCGTACGTCGACCAGTTGGACGCGCTGATCGCCTCGATGGACACCATGCGTACCGCCGCCGAGGCAAATGCCCAGGCGCTCGGCGGGATCCTGACCACCTTGACGCGAGCCAAGAGTACGGTCGACGACCTGCATACCCAGTGGCGGCAACAGCCTTCGACGTGGGAGACGGACGCCAGTCTCGCGGCGGCGGTCGCGACGATGGATCCGAAGGCGATCGCCGTGGCGACCCTGGCCCGGGACCGGAAGTCGGCCCTGAACGCCAAGGCCCAGGAGGTCATGCGTACCACCGACCAGTCCGTGTACGAGTACCTCCCCCGCCTCA
>VAXX01000394.1 GCA_005885115.1 Actinomycetota bacterium
CGTCGTACATGAACGTGCCGTCAAGTACCACCGCGTCGGCGCCCTCGATGACCGAGGCGAACGCGTCGCTCCACTGGGCGAGGCACGGCGCGTACCCGAAGACCCCGCCCGTCGCGGGGTCCACGAACCGGTACGCCACCACCCAGTCCTCGCCCGGCAGGCCGGCCGCGTACCGGGGGCGCTTGGCCCCCAGCGTCACCACGGTCACCGTCAGCCCACCGTCGAGCGCCACCGGTTGACCCGGTACGACCTCGTGCCACTCCACGGTGGTGTAGCCGGACAGGATCGGCCCTACCGGGAACGGTCCTTCCAGCGCGGAGCGCACCGGCGCGGTTGCATAGATATCGAGCGATGCCGCCTCGCGCAGGGTGAGTACCCCGAGGGTGTGGTCCAATTCGGCCGAGGTGAACAGCACCCCGCGCAGCGGGGTGTCCCGCAACCCGGGTCCGGGCGCCAGTTCGGGCGCGTGGACGAGCTGGGTACGCAGATCCGGTGAGGCGTTCACGAGGTACCACGCCGAACCGTCCCCGGTGATGGCCAGACAGTCCTGGGTCCGCCCGACACCGGTACGCCGGGCCAGCGTGCACCCCGTACAGGCGCAGTTCCACTGGGGCAGCCCACCACCCGCGGCCGTGCCGAGGAAACGAACCCGCACCCGATGCTCCGTCAGCGCATGCGACGGGGGACGACCGTCCCACCGGTCGCACCCGCCAGTTGGGGCACCACGTCGTGGTGCGGGGACAGCGTACAGACCGGATCGGTGGCCGCCGCGTCGCCGAGCAACTGGTACGCCTGGCACCGGCAGCCACCGAAGTCGATGTCCTTCAGAGCGCAGCTCTGGCACGGCTCGGGCATCCACTCGGTACCCCGGAACCGGTTGAACGCCGTGGACTCGTACCAGATCTCGCGCAGCGAGGCGTCCCCGACGTTGACGATGCCGAGGTCGGGTAGCTGCGCGGCGGACAGGCACGGCAGCATCTCCCCGTTCGGGGCGACCACGAACTGCCGGCTCCCCCACCCGTACATGCACGGTTTCGGGGTGTTGTCGTGGTAGTCGGCGATGACGTGGACGATCTCGACCCGCTCGCCCCAGCGTTCCCGGGCGATCTGCGCGTCGGCGGTGGCCTTGTCGACCTGCTCGCGCGAGGGCATCAGCGCCGCGCGGTTGCGCAGGCCCCAGCCGTAGAACTGGGTGTGCGCCAGTTCCAGCCGCTCCGCGCCGAGACTGACCGCGAGTTCGGCGATCGGCAGCAGCCGGTCCACGTTGGCCCGGTGCAGCACCACGTTGACGGTCATCGGCAGGCCGTACCTGCGCACCAGCCCGGCCACCGCCAGCTTGCGCTCGTGGCCGCGCAGCCCGGCGATCGCGTCGGCCGAGGACGGCAGACTGTCCTGAATGGACAGTTGGAAGTGGTCGAGCCCGGCGGCGGCGAGCGCCGCGAGGTCGTCCTCCTTCATCGGTATCCCACTGGTGACCAGGTTGCTGTACATGCCCAGCGCGTGCGCCCGACCGACCAGTGTGGACAGATCCCGGCGCAGCATCGGTTCACCGCCGGAGAAGTGCACCTGGAGTACGCCCAGGGCCCGGGCCTCCTCCAGCACCCGCAACCAGTCCTCAGTGGACAGTTCGTCGGCGTACGCCGTCAGGTTCACCGGGTTGGAGCAGTACCCGCAGTGCAGCGGGCACCGGTACGTCACCTCGGCGAGCATCCCGAGCGGCACCGGCGATCTGACCACATCGACCGGGATCGAGGGCGCGAACGGCTGGGCCGGCCGGCCGGTCCCGTCGCAGGCCAGCAGCCGGCGCGCGTCCAGGTCGGCCAGCAGGTCCAGGACGTCCTGCGCGCTGACGTCGTCGTACTCCTCGGCGAGGCGCTCGGCGACCTCCGGGACGGTACGCTGCCCGTCGCAGTGCTGGAGTACGGCCGCGGCGGTCTCGTTGAGCAGCAGTACGCCCTCGGGGTACAGCAGGGCCTGCCGGCCGCGTACCGGATCGTCGGCCAGCTTGACCCCGCGCCGCAGTCCCGGCCGGCTGTCCAGCCCCAGGGTCACCGGAGGCCGCCGCCGCTGTGGTAGTCGATCGCGTCGAGCATGGCGCGCAGCACGTCACACTTGAACGACAGCGCGGCGATCGCCGCGTCCTGCTGGTCCCGGCGTACGCAGTGGTCGAGCACCAGGTTCAAGGTGTACTCGCTGTCCCGCCGGACCACCGGGATCCGCGACTCGAAGTAGGCGTACCCATCCGGTTTGATCCAGTCGTAGTGCTGCCGCCACTTGGTCACCCGGTCGAGCATGTGGTCGGGTGAGAAAAGCTCGGTCAGCGCGGACGCCGCGCCCTCGATCCACGGCTTGGTCCGGCAGAAGTTGACGTACCCGTCGACCGCGAACCGTACCCCCGTCAGGACGTGCCGTTCGTCGACCACCTCGTCGCGGGAGAGCCCGACCGCGTCAGAGAGGGCGAGCCAGTCGCCCAGCCCGCCCTCCCCATCGCGTTCCCCGTCCTGGAACGCGATGCGCGTTACCCACTGCCGCCGAACCTCGGGCAGCGGGCAGTTCGCGATGATGGCGCCGTTCTTCTGGGACAGGCTGCGCTGGTAGTACCAGCGGTTGGCCACCCACGACCGGACCTCCGCAGGCGTACAACCGCCGGAGTTCAGCCGCAGGTGGAAGGGGTGCGTGTCCCAGTAACGAGGCGCCAGTCCGCGTAACGCGGAAGCGAACTCGTCCCGACTTAGCGGACTGCCCACGGGCCGCTGTCGCCGGCGTAGGCGGTTACCTCGGGGCGGGTTTCGTAGCACTCGACGCGCGGCTTGGCCCACGCCTTGCGGGTACGGGTCTTGGTGGTGGTAGCCATGGTCACCTCCGGATGGGAAGATCGACAAGTCGATCGATTGATGCAAGTGTTCGTGAGACTGTTACCTCAATCAATGAGTACCCGGTGACTATTTTGCCGGCAGGCCCCTCCGCAGGCTCCCCACCAGCAAAGACAGGCAGTGGTACGGCACACAGTCTTCCGCCGGATCGAAAGGATCCGAGCTATCGTTGAACTCTCAAGTAATGCACGGGGAGGATCCGATGACGGTCACCATGCCGGGGCTGTACCTGGGACACGGCGCCCCGCCGCTGGTCGACGACGAGCTGTGGACCAGCCAACTCGCCGCCTGGGCGGCTGACCTGCCCCGCCCTGAGGCGATCCTGATCGTCTCGGCGCACTGGGAGTCGGCCCCGCTGACCGTCGGCGCGACCGCCACCGGGGTACCGCTGGTGTACGACTTCGGCGGCTTCCCGGACAAGTACTACCAGGCCCGGTACCCCTCCCCCGGCGCACCTGAGCTGGCCGCCCGGATCAAGGCCCTGATGCCCAACCACGAGCCGGTCGCCGAGCAGCCCGACCGGGGCCTGGACCACGGCGCGTACGTCCCGCTCCTGGTCATGTACCCGGACGCCGACATCCCGGTACTCCAGCTCTCGCTGCCCACCCTCGACCCGGCCAAGCTGGTCGATCTCGGGCGCCGGCTGCGGCCGCTGCGCGAGGAGGGCGTACTCATCATCGGGTCCGGGTTCCTCACCCACGGGCTGCCGTTCCTGCGCGACTTCCGCACCGACGCCCCGGCGCCGGGCTGGTCGGCCGAGTTCGACGC
>VAXX01000395.1 GCA_005885115.1 Actinomycetota bacterium
AAGGTCCAGTTGATCAGCGGGATCACCCGTACCCTGACCTGCTCGGTGGTCCGGTTGTAGGTGGCTGATCAGGTGACCCGCACCGCGGCCCGGTTGGCCGCGGTGATCGCGCTCCCGGTGGCGGTCCTGGCCGGGATTCTCGCCTTCCGGATCCTCGGCGGCCCGGCGGCCCGGCCGGCGCCGTCCCCCAGCGCCCAGGCGACCGGCCCGGTCGCGATGGCGGCGCCGAACCTGTCGCCGCAGACCGCGACGGTATGCCGGGCGTTGCTGGCCGCCCTGCCCGACTCCCTCCGGGACCGGCGGCGCCGTCCGGTGCCGGCCGGCCCGGAGCAGAACGCGGCGTACGGCGACCCGCCGATCCCCCTGGCCTGCGGTGCCGGAGCGCTCCCGTCGATCGACCCGACCGCCGACGTGTACCCGCTGTCCGGCGTGTGCTGGTACGCCCGGCCCGGCCGGGACACCACGGCGTGGACCGCGGTCGACCGCGTGGTGACGATCACGGTCACCGTGCCCAACAGCTACGCCGGCCAGGGTCAGTGGGTGATCGAGTTCTCCGGCCCGGTCATCTCCTCGGTACCGTCGATCACGGCCGTACCGTCCGGGTGCCACGACTGAACGGACGTTTGGCCGGGCGTACCGGCGGGCAAAGGCGGGGCATGGTGGGCGCCGGGTTCCCCCCGATCCTCGCCGTCACCACCGAGAACATCCCGGGCTTCGAGGTGACCGCGACGATCGGCGAGGTCCACGGGACCGCCGCCGTTGACGCGGCGCCGGGGACCGTACCGGAGCTGTCGCGGGTCCGCGACGCGGCGGTCACCGAGATGAAGCGGGCCGCGCGGCGCCGGGGCGCGAACGCGGTCATCGGGATGCGCTTCGACACCGGTACGGCCGGCGAGCTCTGCGCGTACGGGACGGCGGTGCGGGCCGAGCGGATCCGGCTCAGTGCAGTCCCGTCCCCCGACGAAGCGCCGTCCGGATCAGGCGGGAGATCAGCTTCGGGTACTCCAGGCCGGTGGCCGCCCACATCCGCGGGAACATCGACGTACTGGTGAAGCCGGGCATGGTGTTGATCTCGTTGAGGTACACCTGCTGGTCGGCCGTGACGAAGAAGTCCACCCGGGCCAGGCCCGCGCAGTCCAGCGCGGTGAAGGTACGCCGGGCGTAGTCCTGGATCTGCCGGGTCACGTTGTCGGGCAGGTCGGCGGGGATGTCGTACTCGCACGAGTCGTCGAGATACTTGGCCTCGAAGTCGTAGAACTCCTGGCCGGTGACGACCCGGATCTCGGCGAGCAGGGACGCCTCGGGCGAGCCGCCGTACTCCCCTTCCAGGACTCCGCACTCGATCTCCCGGCCCACGATGCCCTGTTCGACCAGGATCTTCGGGTCGATCGCCCGGGCGGCGGCGACGGCGGCCTCCAGCTGCGCCCAGTCGGTGACCTTGGTGATGCCGTACGAGGAGCCGGCGCGGGCCGGCTTAACGAACACCGGCAGCCCGAGCCGGGCCTTGTCCTCCTCGGTCAGCGACTGACCGCCGCGCAGGGCGACGTACGGGCCGGTCGGGATGCCCTCCGCGGCGGCGAGCTTCTTGGTGAACTCCTTGTCCATGGCGGCCGCCGAGGCGAACACGTTGGCGCCGACGTACGGCAGCCCGGCCATCTCCAGCAGGCCCTGGATGGTGCCGTCCTCGCCGTACGCGCCGTGCAGCACCGGGAACACCACGTCGACGTCACCGAGCGCGCCGGCGCCCTCGGTCGGGTCGAGCACCACGAGCCCGCGCGCGTTCGGGTCGCCGGACAGGACGACCGAGGTGCCCGAGCCGGCGGTGACCTCCGGGAGCTGCCGGTCGGCGATGGCCAGCCGGGCCGGGTCGGTGCTGGTGAGCACCCACTGACCGGTACGGGTGATGCCCACGGGTAACGCCTCGAACTCGTCCGGGTCCAGGGCGGCCAGGATGCTGCCGGCGCTGACGCAGGAGATGGCGTGCTCCGGGCTGCGGCCGCCGAACACGATGGCGATGCGCGTCTTCCGTGGGCTGGTCACGGGGTGACCCTACTCTGCGTAGGCACGATCCGCGTGGTGGGAATTACGGGGTTACATAAGGCATACGAACGGTAGTCGGGGTGTGCTCTCCGCTACCGAAGGCATAATCTCGCGCAATGAGCGAGCGCCAGCGAGCGAACCAGAGACACAGCCCGTTCGTGCCTCATCCGGCCGCTCCGCGTAGCGAGGCGGGCGGATGAGCGACTCCGCACTGATCGAGAGCCTGACCGCCGCCGTGGCGTCGCGGCCGGAGGACGTACCGCTGCGGTTGCACCTGGCCGGTCTGCTCCTGGAGGCCGGGCGCCAGCAGGAGGCGATCAGCCATGCCGCGCAGGCGTTGCAGTACGCGCCGGACAACGCCGCGGCCCGGGATCTGATGGCCCGGGCGATCGGCGCGCCCAAACCCGAGCCGGCGCCGGCACCCCGACCCGAGCCGGCCGTGGAGCGCGAGATGGACTGGCGGGCGTACGAGGAGCAGCTCTCCGACGTGATCCCGCCGCGCTTCGCCCGGGCCGGGGACGAGGCGGAGCCGGTACTCGGGGAGGCCGACCGGACCTTCGACGTGGAGAGCTCGCCGATCCGGCTGGCCGACGTGGGCGGGATGGCGGCGGTCAAGCAGCGGCTGGAGCTGGCCTTCCTCGGGCCGCTGCGCAACCCGCAACTGCGCGCGATGTACGGCAAGAGCCTACGCGGCGGGCTGCTGCTGTACGGGCCACCCGGCTGTGGCAAGACGTTCCTGGCCCGGGCGGTGGCCGGGGAGATGGGCGCCAAGTTCATTCCACTGTCCATTGTGGACGTACTGAACATGTGGATCGGCAACTCGGAGAAGAACCTGCACGAGATCTTCGAGGCGGCCCGGCGCAACGCGCCGTGCGTCCTGTTCCTGGACGAGATCGACGCGCTCGGGCACAAGCGCAGCCAACTCCAGTCCTCCGCCATGCGTACCCTCGGAAACCAGCTGTTGGCCGAGCTGGACGGGATGGAGGGTACCAACGACGGGGTCTTCATCCTGGCCGCCACCAACGCACCGTGGGATGTCGACGCGGCCCTGCGCCGCCCGGGCCGGCTGGACCGGGTCGCGCTGGTGCTGCCGCCCGACGCGCCGGCCCGCGCGGCCATCCTGGAGTACCACCTGCGGCACCGGCCGATCGCCAACGTCGACCTGAAACGGTTGGTGGAGGCCACCGAGCACTTCTCCGGCGCGGACCTCGCGCACCTGTGCGAGACGGCGGCCGAGCACGCGATGGCCGACTCGATGGCGTCCGGGACGGTACGGATGATCGAGCAGCGCGATTTCGCGCAGGCGCTGCGGGAGGTACGCCCGTCCACCGCGCCCTGGTTCGCCACCGCGCGCAACGTCGCCCTGTTCGCCAACGAGGGCGGTACCTACGACGAGGCCGTGGCGAGCAGGCGCAGGAGGAGCTGTCCCGGCTGCTCGCCCGGGCGCCCGAGTCGGTCGACGCGCTGTGCCTGCTGGCCCGCTGCCACGAGGCGGCCGACCGGTACGGGCCGATGCTCGCGGCCACCGAGCAGGCGGTCGCGGCGGCGCCGGGCAACGAGTGGCCACATCGGCTTCGGTCGATCGCTTTGCGGAAGCTGCAATGGGTCGACGAGTCGGTACAGGAGGCGCGGCGGGCCCTCCACCTGGCGCCGCACCTCTGGCAGACCCAGGTGAACCTGGTCGAGTCGCTGCTCGCGGACGGGTCGGTACCGGCGCTGCGGGACGCGTACCGGTCGGTGCGGCAGGCCCGGCTGATCGCGCCCGAGGAGCCCGAGGTGCACATCGCGGCCGGGCGCTTCTACCATGCGATCAGCGACCCGGCGGCGGCCCGCCGCTGCTACCAGCGCACCCTGGCGCTGGATCCGCACAACGGCACCGCGCGCAACAACCTGGCGGTCGTGGAACTGCGCCAGGGGCGGCCGACCCGGGCCGGCGAGCGGCTGCAGGACGTCCTCGCCGAACGGCCCACCGACGCGCTGTACCAGCGCAACGCCAAGGCCACGGCGCTCAGTTGGACGCACCGGCTGCTGGAGTTCGGCACGCTGGCCTGGCTGGCCGAGCTGGTGATCGCACAGGTGTCCGGGCGGCTGTGGCCGGTACGCCTGGGGGCGGCCGTACTCATCGCCGGCGGGTACCTGGGCGTGGCGTGGCTGCGGTACCGGCGGCTGGCCCCGGCGCTGCGCCGGATGGTCCGGGAGAACCGGTACGCGGTGCCGCTGGGCGCGGTACAGGTGGTCACCGTACCGGCGATCGCGCTGGCCTGGGGCAGCGAATCCGTGCTCGCCCGGTTCCTGCTGACCCCGTTGCTGATCGTCTCGTTCGCGGCCGGCGCCGGTAGCCTCATCCAGCTCCGCAACCGGATCGTCGTGCGTGCCGTACGGGTGGTCCGCCGCTGGCGGTACCGGTGGACGGTGGTCCGGCCGGTCGAACGGCCCCAGGAAACCTGACCGCGCGGAGATCGCGTATGGAGCGAAACGGCCCTTGGGGGTTTCACCCCCCGGCCGGATCCTCGCTAGGCTGGCCGGGCCAGTCCGCACCTGCACAGTTCCGAGGAGCCGATGCCCGGAGGAGGTCGCACCCGCGAGCGACTCGGTCGAGTCCCCGCTGAGGTCACCGGCCTGGTCGGCCGGCGGTCCGACGTCGCCGAGGTGCGACGGCTCCTGTCCAGCGCCCGGCTGGTCACCCTGACCGGGACCGGTGGCAGCGGCAAGAGCCGGCTCGCGGTACGGGCGGCCGCCGAACTGCGTCGGGCATTCGCCGACGGGGTCTGGGTGGTCGACCTGGCCGACGTGACCGAGGCCGCCCTCCTGCACTACGCGATCGCCGAGGAACTCGGGATCGGGCCGTCCGAACGGCCGCTGCCCGATGCCCTCCTCGAGCATGTCCGGGACCGGGAGATGCTGCTGGTCCTGGACAACTGCGAGCACCTCGTCGACGAATGCGCGGCGTTCGCCGACCGGGCGCTGCGCACGGCGCCGGGGCTGCGGGTGCTGTGTACCAGCCGGCGGGTGCTCGGGATGGCCGCCGAGCACGTCTGGGACGTGGCGCCGCTGGGCGTACCCGAGCAGGGGCAGGCGTACGACAGCGGCGCCGAGACGCGGTACCCGGGCGTGGCCCTGTTCGTCGAGCGGGCCGCCGCCGTGGCGCCGTGGTTCGCCCTCGACGCCGAGAACTGGCCGACCGTGGCGGAGATCTGCCGCCAGCTCGACGGGCTGCCACTGGCCATCGAGCTGGCCGCGGCCCAACTGCGTACGCTCTCGCTCGGGCAACTGGCGACCGGGCTGCGTGAGCACTTCCGGCACCTGTCGACGCGGCACGCCGTACCGGCCCGGCACCGGGGCCTGGACTCGGCCTTCGACTGGGACTTCGAGCTGTGCTCGCCGGGCGAACAGGCGCTGTGGCAACGGTTGTCGGTGTTCACCGGCACCTTCGAGCTGAGCGCGGCCGAGTACGTCTTCGAGGAGCCGGTACTGGACCTGCTCGCCGGGCTGATCGAGAAGTCGGTACTGTGCCGGGTGGAGTCCGCCGACGGGCTGCCCCGCTACCGGCTGCTGGAGACCGTCCGCCGGTACGGGCTGGACCGGCTGCGCTCGGCGTACGGGGCGGACGAGGAGCGGCGGCTGCGCCGCCGCCACCGGGACTGGTACGTGGACCTCGCCGAACAGTACGACGCCGACTGGTTCGGCCCGCGCCAGACGCAGTGGGCCGCCCGGATGCGCGCCGAGTACGCCAACATCCGGGCCGCCCTGGACGACAGTCTGAGTACGCCGGGCGGTGCGGACACCGGACTGCGGCTCGCGGCGGCACTGCGCTTCCACTGGTACGCCGGCGGGGCGGGGCACGAGGGCCGGTACTGGCTGGAACGGGCGCTGAACGCCGGCTCGGA
>VAXX01000396.1 GCA_005885115.1 Actinomycetota bacterium
GACGCATACCGCGACATGGTCACGCATCCGACCGCGCTACGGGTGTCATTTCTCAAGGACGATCCGGAGATGCTCGCCTGGCACCTGGAAAGCCGGGGGTACCAGCCGGGGACGTACCAGCAGAACCTCCGGCGCCTGTACGTCCTGCTCCGGCTGGACACGCACGAACTGAATTTCATCAGTCACGCGCAGGGCCTGCTGACCGACGATGTCTGGACCGGGTGGTGGAACGTCCTGAAAGCCGATTTCACCGACGCCGAATTCTACGAGGCCTGGGCCGCTGCCAAGCACTTCTACGCGCCGTCGTTCGTCACGTTCGTCGACGAGCTGATCGCGGACGGCCGGCCCGACGAGCTCCAGCAGGTCTTCTGAGCGCGACGAGCTACCGCAGGCGACGGGCTACCGCGGGCGTCAGGCCGGGACGAAGGCGGCCAGGAGCCGGCCCGCCGGGTTGGCGAACAGCCGTCCGTCGACGACCGCCTGGACGCCGAGGTTGTGCCGCAACCAGACCACCCGGCCGGTACGCGGGTCGAAGGCGCGGAGGTCTGCGTTACTCGCGTACACCAGGCCGCCGGCCACGACCGGATCGCCGAACCCGGCGGTACGGTCGGTGAACTCCCATCGGATCGCGCCGATGGTCGCGTCCAGTGCGTACAGGTGGTGGATGTCCCGGAAGCAGGACGGGCAACTGTCGCCGGTCGTACCGACGTAGAGCAGCCACCCGCGACCGCCGGGTTGGTGTCGACCTCGTTGCCGAGCAACGTGGTCCACCGGTGGGTACCGGTGGCCGCGTCGAACGCGTTCACGTGGTTCCCCACGAAGTAGACGGTTCCGCCGGTCACCACGAGCGTCTGCCGGTTCAGCGCGTCGTCGACCGGCGCGGTCCACAGCAGCGCGCCCGTACCGGCGTCGAAGGCCCGCAGCTTGCCGATGGTGCCGGCGAAGACCCGACCGTCGGCGTACGCGGGCATGCTCACCCCGAAGTTCTCCAGCGGGGGCACGCTCGTCCACCGGATGGCGCCGGTCGCCGGGTCGATGCCCCAGACCCGGCCCACGTCCCGGTTGTCGTCGCCCTCGATGAAGATCATGTTCGGCGTCACCACCGGTTGGCTGAGGAGCTGCCCGGCCAGCGGGGACGTCCACAGGACGGCGCCGGTCGCCGGGGCGAGAGCCACGACGTGGTTGCCGTTGACGGTGACGAGCCGGCCGCCGCCGACCGCGACCGCGGTGAAGAAGCCGAACTGCGCGTGCTGGGTCCACCGGGTGGCGCCGGTCGCCGCGTCGAGCGCGGTCAGGGTGGTGGCGGACGGCAGGTAGACGGCGCCGCCGGCCACCGCGACCAGGCCCTGGTCATCGGGGGTACGCACCTGCCAGGCCGGCTTCAGCGTGCGCACCGTCGACGCCGTGATCACGTTCTCGGTGGGGTTGGCGCCGGTCCGGCCGGCGTCGCCCCGGTACTGCGGCCAGTCGGTACGCACGAGGAAGCTCGCCGTGGCACTGCGGGTACCGGAGACCGCCGAGACGGTATGCCGTCCCGGCCGGGCCGATTTCGGGATGCTGATCCGTGCCGTGAAGCTCCCGGTGGCGCCGGCGTACGCCGTACCCACTGAGGTCCTGTCGACCAGCAGGTCCACCGCGTGGCCGGCGCCGAAGTGGGCGCCCTTCGCGGTGAGCGCCGCGCCCGGCGGCCCGGACGCGACCGACAGCGCCAGCGTCGGTGTGGCGGCGGGCTCGACCGCGCTCGCCACCCCGGAGCCGAGCCCCGCGACCAGAACCGTACCCGCCGCCACCAGTGCCCATCGCGTAGCCGCCACGCCCGCCGCCTCTCGAAGGTGATCCGGGTCGAGCATAGGGACGGCCGGCAAATAGACTTCTCCGGTCACCCTGCGTGTGGCACGCTGCGCGGTGGCACCGGTACCCACGAGGAAGGGGCTGCCCATGGCCGCCATCTCCCGCACGGAAGTCGCCCACCTGGCGCGGCTGGCCCGCCTGGCGGTGAGCGAGGAGGAGCTGGACCGGTTCGCCGGTCAGCTCGACGTGATCCTGCAGGCGGTGGCCCGGGTCGGCGAGGTGGCCGCGGCGGACATCCCGCCGACCTCGCACTCGGTACCGCTGACCAACGTGCTGCGCGAGGACGTGGTGATCCCCTGCCTGGGTCAGGAGGACGCGCTGTCCGGCGCGCCGGACGCGCAGGAGGGCCGGTTCCGGGTGCCGCGGATCCTGGAGGAGGAATCGTGAGCCTGACCGGGAAGACGGCCGTCGAGCTGGCCGGGCTGATCGCCGCCGGTGAGGTGTCGGCGGTCGAGGTTGCCCAGGCGCACCTGGACCGGATCGCCGCGGTGGACCAGCGGGTGCACGCATTCCTGCACGTCGATACCGACGGGGCGCTGGCCGCCGCGGCGGCCGTGGACGCGCGGCGGGCGGCCGGCGAGGAACTGGGCCCGCTCGCCGGGGTGCCGGTCGCGGTCAAGGACGTGCTGGCGACCAAGGGGGTACCCACGACGTGCGCGTCGAAGATCCTCGAAGGCTGGCGCCCGCCGTACGACGCGACGGTCGTCCAGCGGCTACGGGACGCGGGCCTGGTGATCCTCGGCAAGACGAACATGGACGAGTTCGCGATGGGCTCGTCCACCGAGTACTCGGCGTACGGGCCGACGTACAACCCGTGGGACCTGACCCGGATCCCGGGCGGCTCGGGCGGCGGCAGTGCCGCCTCGCTCGTCGCGTACGAGGCGCCGCTGGCCATCGGTACGGACACCGGCGGCTCGATCCGCCAGCCCGGGGCGGTCACCGGTACCGTCGGGGCGAAGCCGACGTACGGCGGGACCAGCCGGTACGGCCTGGTCGCCTTCTCGTCCAGCCTGGACACCCCCGGCCCGTGCGCCCGTACCGTCCTGGACGCGGCCCTGCTGCACCAGGTCATCGCCGGGCACGACCCGCGCGACTCGACGTCGATCCCCGCCCCGGTACCGCCGGTGGTCCAGGCGGCCCGGCAGGGCGCCACCGGTGACCTCGCCGGGCTGCGGATCGGCCTGGTGCGTGAGTTCGCCGGCGAGGGCGCCGAGCCCGGGGTCCTGGCCTCGGTGCGCGAGGCGGTCGAGGCGCTGGTCAAGCTGGGCGCCGAGGTGGTCGAGGTGTCCTGCCCGCACTTCACGTACGCGCTGCCGGCCTACTACCTGATCGCCCCGAGCGAGTGCTCGTCCAACCTGGCCCGGTTCGACGGGGTCCGGTACGGGCTGCGGGTGGGCGACGACGGCAGCCGGGCGCTGGAGGAGGTCATGTCGCTGACCCGGGAGGCCGGCTTCGGTCCGGAGGTCAAGCGGCGGATCATCATTGGCACGTATGCCCTGTCCTCGGGCTACTACGACGCCTACTACGGGCAGGCGCAGAAGGTGCGTACCCTGATCACCCGCGACTTCACCGCCGCCTTCGAGCAGGTCGACGTGCTGGTTGCCCCGACGACCCCGTTCGTCGCGTTCCCGATCGGCTCGCGCACCTCGGATCCCTACCAGATGTACCTGGCCGACCTGTACACGATCCCGTCGAACCTGTACGGCGGCCCGGCGATCTCGGTGCCCTGCGGCCTGTCCGAGGGGCTGCCGGTCGGCCTGCAGGTGATGGCCCCGACCCTGGCCGACGACCGGATGTACCGGGTCGCCGCCGCCCTGGAATCGGCGGTACCCGCGCTGACCCCGCCGGACCTGTGAGCATGGCCATAGCCTCAGCTGACAGGCTGAAACCCGGAGGAGTCATACAGTCATGACCACCGCCACCGCCGCGTCGTACGAGCACGCGATCGCCCGGTACGAGCCGGTCATCGGGCTGGAGACGCATGTCGAGCTGGGCACCCGTACCAAGATGTTCTGCGGCTGCCCGACCGACTTCGGCGCCCAGCCCAACACCCAGGTCTGCCCGGTCTGCCTGGGGCTGCCCGGCAGCCTGCCGGTGGCCAACAAGGCCGCGATCGAGGCGACCATCCGGATCGGGCTCGCGCTCAACTGCTCGATCGCGTCGTGGTGCCGGTTCGCCCGCAAGAACTACTTCTACCCGGACATGCCGAAGAACTTCCAGATCAGCCAGTACGACGAGCCGCTGTGCGTGGACGGATACCTGGACCTGATCGTGGACGGGGAGCCGGTCCGCATCGGGATCGAGCGGGTCCACCTGGAGGAGGACACCGGGAAAACCCTGCACGTGGGCGGGGCCACCGGCCGGATCCAGGGTGCGACCGAGTCGCTGGTCGACTACAACCGCGCCGGTATCCCGCTGGTGGAGATCGTCACCAGGCCGGTACCCGGGACCGGCGCCCTCGCCCCGATCGTCGCGCGTACCTACGTCACCGAGCTGCGGGAGATCATCCGTGGCCTGGGCGTGTCCGACGTACGCATGGAGCAGGGCTCGCTGCGCTGCGACGTGAACACCTCGCTGAACCGGCCCGGCGAGGAGTGGGGTACCCGCACCGAGACGAAGAACGTCAACTCGCTGCGCAGCGTCGAGCGGGCGGTCCGGGCCGAGATCATGCGGCAGGCCGGCATCCTCGACGCGGGCGGCCGGATCGTCCAGGAGACCCGGCACTTCCACGAGGACACCGGCGAGACGACCGCCGGACGCAGCAAGGAGACCGCGACCGACTACCGGTACTTCCCCGAGCCCGACCTGGTACCGCTGGCACCTGACCCGCAGTGGGTCGCCGCGCTGAAGGCGTCCCTGCCGGAGCCGCCGCGGGTGTACCGGGACCGGCTCCAGCTGGCCTGGGGGATCTCCGAGCACGACATGCAGTCGATCGTCAACGCGGGCGCGCTGGAGGTCATCGAGGCCACCGTCGCCGCCGGTACCACCCCGGAGGCGGCCCGCAAGTGGTGGCTGGGTGAGC
>VAXX01000397.1 GCA_005885115.1 Actinomycetota bacterium
CGCCCGCGTGTACGTTCGTCTGCGCGGTCGTGACCGCGGGCGCGGTGACGGTCGGCTGGGTCGGCGACAGTCGGGCGTACTGGCTGCCCGAGCAGGGCGAGCCGCGCTGCCTGACCGAGGACGACTCGCTGGCCGGGCGGCTGGCCGCGGCCGGGGTGGACGTGGCCGAGATCCCCCAGACCGGGCCGGCGACGGCGCTGGTGCGCTGGCTGGGCGCGGACGCGACGGACACCGAGGCACGGACGGCCACCCTGACGCCGGACGGGCCGGGGCGGGTACTCGTGTGCAGCGACGGCGTCTTCCGGTACCGGCCGGCCGCGCCCGACCTGGCCGCGGTCACCCCGGACAAGTCCCCGCTGGACACCGCTCGGGACCTCGTCGCCTTCGCTGTCGAACAGGGTGGCCACGACAACATCACCGCCGTCGTCCTGCCGTACCCGCCCGAGGAGAGTCCATGACCGAGTTCCAGGCCGAGGTCTTCCAGAACCAGTACCTGCCGGCCGGCGGTACGGTCGTCGACGCCGTCGTCACGGTCACCGCGACCGGGGCCGGGCCGGCGCGGTCCACCGCCGCGCCGACCGCCGCCGAGGTCATCATGATCGACTGTTCCGGCTCGATGGCCAGCCCGGCGGTCAAGTTGTCGGAGGCCAAGAAGGCCACCATGGCGGCGATCGACACGCTGCGCGACGGGGTGGTGTTCGCGGTCGTGTCGGGGCGCAACGACGCCGATCTGGTGTACCCGAACCGGCCGCAGCTCGTACCGGCGAACGCGCAGACCCGGGCCGAGGCCAAGGCCGCGGTCGGCCGGTTGTCGGCGGCCGGGGGTACCGCGATCGGCCGCTGGCTGGCCATGGCCAACACGCTGTTCGCCGGCCACCCCGCCGAGGTCAAGCACGCGATTCTGCTGACCGACGGGCGCAACCAGCACGAGACGCCGGAGCAGTTGGCGGCCACGCTGAAGGCGTGCGAGGGTCGGTTCGTCTGCGACGCCCGCGGGGTCGGCGCGGACTGGGTGGCCACCGAACTGCTCACCGTCGCCTCCGCCCTGCTCGGCACCGCCGACGGCCTGCCCGACCCGACCGCCCTGGTCGCCGACTTCCGCTCGATGGCCGAGGCGGCGATGGGCAAGGGGGTCGCCGAGGTGGCGCTGCGGGTGTGGACGCCGGCCGGGTCGACCGTACGGTTCGTCAAGCAGGCGTTCCCGCACGTCGAGGACCTGACCGCCCGGCGGGTCGAGGTCAGTCCCCGGGTCGGCGACTACCCGACCGGCGCGTGGGGGAGTGAAGGAGACGGTACTCGCGCAGGGGCGCATCCTGGCGACGTGGACCGACGACACGGCACTGTCCACCCGGATCAACGAGCGGGTCGCGCACTACAGCGGGCAGGCCGAGCTGGCCTCGGCGATCCAGGAGGGGCTGGCCGCCCGGGACGCCGGTGACGTGGATACCGCGACGGCGAAGCTGGGCCGGGCGGTGCAACTGGCCACCGAGTCCGGGCACGCCGACACCGCCAAGCTGCTGGAGAAGGTGGTCGACGTGATCGACCCGTCGACGGGTACCGTGCGGCTCAAGAAGCAGGCCGCCGCCGTCGACGCGGAGATGGCCGCGGTCCGGTCGGTGCGTACGGTCCGGGTCCGGAAGGAGGCGGCCGCGGATGGCCAGGTGTCCGAAGGGGCATGAGTCGGTAGCCACCGACTACTGCGACGAGTGCGGTACGCCGATGGGCGCCCAGCCGTCGGCGGCACCGGCGTCGGCGCCACCCGGGGCGGCGGCTCCCGCGTCCGGGGAGACGTGCCCGTCCTGCGGCAGCGCCCGGGACGGCCGGTTCTGCGAGGTGTGCGGGCACGACTTCGTGCTCGGCGACCCGCAGCCGGACACCGTGGCCGATCCCGCGTACCACACGCGGATGCGGGAACTGGCCGCGCCGGACGCACCGCCGATCCCGTTCCCCGCCTACTGCCCGGAACGGCGCTTCCCGGTGCGTACCACCCAACTGCTCATCGGCCGGCGCCGCCCCTCGCGCGGCATCGAACCGGACATCGATCTGACCGGCCCGCCGGAGGACGCCGCGGTGTCCCACTCGCACGCCCTGCTCGTGGCCGGACCCGACGGCGACTTGTCGGTGGTGGACCTCGCCTCGGCCAACGGCACGTACGTCAACGAGTCCACCGAGCCGATCGAGCCGCACGTCCCGGTCCCGCTCAAGGAGGGCGACCGGATCCATGTCGGTGCCTGGACCACGTTGACCGTGCATCGGGAGGAGACGGCATGACCGAGTCGGTGGCGTTGCGGGCGCCGGCGCACCGGGTCAGCCCCCGGGCGATCGGGTACTGGACGGTGCGCGCCTCGTTCGGCTGGCTGGTGCTGCTCGTGGCGCAGGTCGGCTGGCTGCTCGGCGACCTGGGCCACCTCGGGCTACGGGTCGGCGTGCTCGCCGGTACCGCCGGGGTCGCCGTCCTGCACCTGGTCGTCATGCCGCAGTGGCGGTACCGGGTGCACCGGTGGGAGACGACCGACGAGGCGGTGTACACCCAGACCGGCTGGTTCACCCAGGAGCGGCGGATCGCGCCGATCTCCCGGATCCAGACGGTGGACAGCGCGTTCGGCGTACTGGAGCGGCTGTTCGGGCTGGCCAACGTGACCGTCACGACGGCGTCGGCGGCCGGCCCGATCCGCATCCACGGGCTGCGCAACGACGACGCCCAGCGGCTGGTGGACCAGTTGACCCGGACCACCGCCGCCACCCCCGGGGACGCGACGTGACCGAGGTCGGCACCGTTGTCGCCACCGGGGCGCCGTGGCAGCGGCTGAGCGTACGGATGCTGGCCGTGCACCCGGTACGCGAGGTGCTGCGGGCCTGGCCGGTGCTGATCGGGCTGCTGTTCTTCGGGCGTGCCCGGCGCGTGGACGGCGGGCTGTGGGGCCTGGTCGCCCTCGTCGTGGTCGTCCTCCTGGGACTGGCCCGGTGGTACACCACGACGTACCGGGTCACGCCCGAGCAGGTACAGGTCCGGCGTGGACTGCTGCGCCGGGAGGTGCTGACCGTACCGCGGGACCGGGTGCGTACCGTCGATGTCACCGCCTCGCCGCTGCACCGGCTGCTCGGGCTGGCCCGCGTCGTCATCGGTACCGGCCGGTCGGACCGCCAGAACGACGGCCTGAAGCTGGACGCGCTGAGCACCGCCGACGCGGAGCGGCTGCGCACCGAGCTGCTGCACCGCCCGGCGGCGGTGACCACGCAGACGCCCGTGGCGCCCGGGTCCGAGGCCGTCATCACCCGGTTCCAGCCGGCCTGGCTGCGCTACGGGCCGTTCTCGCTGTCCGGGCTGGTGATCGTCGGTGTCGTGGCCGGGTTCCTGTCCCGGCTGGCCAACGAGGCCAACGTCCAGTTCGGCTTCCTGGAGACCGTGGCCGGCTGGCTGGCCCGGACCGCGGTGTGGCTGGCCGTGGTCGAGGTGATCCTGCTGTTCCTGGTGGTCGTCGCGGCCACCTCGACCGCCGCGTACGTGGTGGCGTACTGGGGGTTCCGGCTGTCCCGCCAGGCCAGCGGCACTCTGCACATCATGCGGGGCCTGCTGACCCAGCGGTCGATCACGTTGGAGGAGCGCCGGCTGCGCGGGGTCGAGCTGAGCGAAACCCTCCTGCTCCGGCCGGTCGGCGGGGCCCGGTGCATCGCGGTCGCCACGGGCCTGCGGGTCGGCCGGGGCGCCGAGCGCGGCGGCTCGCTGCTGCTGCCACCGGCGCCGTTCGCCGAGGCGGTACGCGTCGGCGCCGACGTACTGGGCGACCCGGTACCCCTGACCGTCGAGCTGGTCCGGCACGGTCCCCGGGCGGCACGGCGCCGGTACACCCGGGCGCTGGTGACGACCGGAGCGGTACCGGTCGCGTTCGGTCTGCTGTGGTGGTTCGCCGGCTCGCCGGCCTGGCTGGCCCTGGTCGCGCTGGTGCTGCCGGCGCTGGGGGTGCCGCTGGCCTGGGACCGCTACCGCAACCTCGGGCACGCGCTGGTCGGGCGGCACCTGGTGGTACGGGAGGGCAGCCTGGTCCGGCGGCGTACGGCGCTGAACCGGGACGGCATCATCGGCTGGAACCTGCGCCAGTCGTTCTTCCAGCGCCGGGCCGGTGTGGTGACGGTGGAGGCGACGACGGCGGCGGGCCGGCAACGGTACGCCGCGGAGGACGTACCGGCGGGGCTCGCGGTACCGCTGATCGACCAGGCGCTACCCGGCCTGCTGGCGCCGTTCCTCGACGATCGACTCGGCGACCGCGCGTAGCTGCCCGGGGTCGGGCTCGAAGCCGGCCGCGACGTCCGGGTGCAGTCCGGCCTTCGTCTCCTCCAGCAACCGGGCGCGTACCCGCTCGACCGGCTCACCGGCGTACTGCGCCCGGATCCGGTGCGCGGCGGCCTGCAACGCCGAGCTCAGCTGCTCCTCCAGCGGCTCGCGCAGCTTGCGCTCCACCGGGTTCAGACCCTCCGGGTCCAGGCTCACGTGTGGCTCGGCCATTCCTTTGGGATACCCGCAGGAGAGGCCACGGGAAACCTGGCGGATACGCTGTCGGGAGGGAGGTGCCCGACGTGCCAGACCAGGACCAGGTCGCGCAGGCCGGCGCGTACCTGCGGATGCTGCTCCTGCGTCCGGGGGAGTACCGGGCGCGCTGGGAGAAGCGGATGGACCGGCCCGGTGCCGGGATCATCGGGTACGAGGCGGTCGCGGAGGTCCTGGAGCCGGCCGCGCCCCGGCTGCCCGGCGGTGCCGGGCTGACCGAGGTGGAGCTGACCGGGATCGCCCGGCGGGCACTGGAGGGCGTGGAGCTCAGCCCGCCGGTCGCCGAGGCGTTCATCGACGAGTTCGGGCTGACCAGCCGCCACGCCCGGCGGCTGTACGACCTGCTCCGCGGCTCGCCGACGGTACGGGTGATCTCCGGCGACGCCCTGCCGCCGCCCGGCCTGGTCCGGCCCGGGCCGCCCGAGCACGAGACGCTGTCCCTGCACGAGCTGCACGTACTCGGGCCGGACGGGCGGCCCGCCGAGCACGAGACGATCCAGGTCATCAAGGCGGTCCGGGACCGGCTCACCTCGGTGCCGTACCGGTTCGACACCGACGAGCTGGTGGTCGAGGTGATCCGGGGCGGCCGGGTCAGCCAGTGCCCGTACCGGATCACCGGGTCGCTGTACGGTGTGGACATCCTCCTGCCCCGCCCGCTCGCGGCCGGCGAAACGGCCCTCATGCAGTACCGCACCCTGTTCT
>VAXX01000398.1 GCA_005885115.1 Actinomycetota bacterium
CGGCCGGGGTGACGAAGCGCTTGGCGAAGCCGGTCCGGGCGGCTTCGTGCCCGTCGTACAGGTCGCCGCCGTCCCGGCCGACGGACTCGCGCAGCCGGGCCAGGGCACCGAGAGCGTTGACCCACAAGGAGTTCAGCTCGACCGGCTTGCCGTACCGGCCGTCCAGCCAGGTGAGCGCGCCCGGTTCGGGATCGCGGCGCAGCAGCCCGTCGGCCGGGTCAGCTTCCGCGACGTACCGGCGGACGAGGCCGTCGAGGGTGGGCAGCAGCGTGTCGGCGAGGTCGGAGTCGCCGGTACGGGCGACGTGCCGTTCGACGGCGTGGACGTACCAGAGGGCCGACTCCGTACCGGCGACGTGGTCGGCGTACCCCCGCAGCAGTTGCCGTCCCTCGGCCGTGCGCCCGGTTTCCAGGACGAGTCCCTCGTAGCCGGCGAGGCTGTCCACTGTGGACGGCTGGTTGCCGGGATAGCTTGCCACGACGCCGGTCTGGGTGATGAACGCGTCGGCGGCCAGCGCCAGGTGCGCGTCGGTGTCGTCGGCCGGCTTGGCGGCGAGCACCACCTTGCGGGCGCGTTTGCGCGCGGCGGTGACCACGGCGCGGGCCGGCGGGGGCCGCCAGGCCAGGTCGCCGGTCCACGCGGACACCTCCAGGGCCTCGCCGGGGCGCAGCCGGTCGGTGAAACTGCCGGCGTGCCAGAGGTCCTGGGTCGGCGGCCGGCCGTCGGCGGCGTCGCGGCGGCTGTACGCGCCGAGGTACCACAGGCCGCCGGGGCGCCAGCCGGGGCCGGCGATCCGGTACGCGCCGGAAACCGTTGCGCCGTCGGCAACCTGGGTCACCTCCAGCGCGCCGCCGTCGGTGTGCCAGGTGCACAGCGCGCCGAGGGTCAGCCACACCGGCTCGGGCGTGGCGACGATCCGGTGCACGATGCCGACGCTGGTGCGGCCGTACTCCATCGCCATTTCGCGCTCGACCACGACGTCCCCGATCCGCCAGCGCCAGCGCGGCAGCCCGTCGGTCAGGTCGAAGGCGGCCAGCAGCAGGTGCCCCTGCGGCGCGACGGCGCCGGAGGCCCACTCGTGGGTGGCCAGTTCGACCCGCGCACCGGACGGGAGGGTGAGCACCGGGTCGAGGGTGACCAGCGCCACGTCGTGCGCGGGCGTGACGAGAAACGCGTGCATCCGGCGGGTCCGCAGGCCCGCAGCGGTACCCGTCGCGTAGCCGCCCGTACCGTCGGTCAGCAACCACTCCCGCTCCGCTGCTCCGCCATCGGACAGAGACGGACAGACCTGGCTTCCGAGGACGTACGAGCTCCGCATCGGCATGATCCTTCTAATGATCCGAAAACGGGCGAGTGCGTGCGCCGCTCGTTACCGTGGTTAGCGGACGGGCGGTAGGGGAATAGCAGTACCCCCGGTTCAAGAGCGTAGCGGCATCGCCGCCGCCGCGCGGCGGATAGGAGCGGACATGCAGGTATGGCCCGGCGCGCGGTACCCCCTCGGGGCCACGTACGACGGCACGGGAACCAACTTCGCGATCTCCTCGCAGGTCGCGGAGGCCGTCGAGCTGTGCCTGTTCGAGCCGGACGGCTCCGAGCGGCGGGTCGAGCTGTACGGGGTCGACGCGTTCGTCTGGCACGGCTACCTGCCCGGCACCGAACCCGGCCAGCGGTACGGGTACCGGGTGCACGGCCCGTACGAACCGCGCCGGGGCGCCCGGTGCAACCCGTACAAGCTGCTGCTGGACCCGTACGCCAAGGCCGTGGACGGCAAGGTGACGTGGGACCCGGCGCTGTACGGGTACGAGCTGGACGCGCCGGACCGGATGTCGCACCGCGACTCGGCGCGTTTCATGCCCAAGGGCGTCGTGGTGAACCCGTACTTCGACTGGGGATCGGACAGCCTGCCCCGCATCCCGTACCACCACACCATCGTGTACGAGGCGCACGTCAAGGGCCTGACGATGCGGCACCCGGGGATCCCGGAGGAGCTGCGGGGCACGTACGCCGGGATCGGCCACCCGGTGATCGTGGACTACCTGCGCCGGCTCGGGGTGACCGCGATCGAGCTGATGCCGGTGCACCAGTTCGTCGACGACCACCGGCTGATCGAGCGCGGGCTGTCCAACTACTGGGGGTACAACTCGATCGGGTTCTTCGCCCCGCACCAGGGGTACGCCGCGATGGGCCGGCTGGGCCAGCAGGTGCAGGAGTTCCGGGCGATGGTCCGGGCGCTGCACGCGGCCGGCATCGAGGTGATCCTCGACGTGGTCTACAACCACACCGCCGAGGGCAACCACCTCGGGCCGACGTTGAGCTTCCGGGGCATCGACAACGCGTCCTACTACATGCTCGGCGAGGACGACCCGACGTTCTACCGCGACTACACCGGTACCGGCAACAGCCTCAACGCCCGCAGCCCGCAGACGTTGCAGCTCATCATGGACTCGCTGCGGTACTGGGTGACCGAGATGCACGTCGACGGCTTCCGCTTCGATCTGGCGGCCACCCTGGCCCGGGAGTTCTACGAGGTCGACCGGCTGGCCGCGTTCTTCGAGGTGGTACAGCAGGATCCGATCGTCAGCACCGTCAAGCTGATCGCCGAGCCGTGGGACGTCGGCCCCGGCGGGTACCAGGTCGGCAACTTCCCTCCACTGTGGACCGAGTGGAACGGCCGGTTCCGGGACACCACAAGGGACTTCTGGCGCGGGGCGCCGTCCACGCTCGGCGAGTTCGCCAGCCGGCTGCTCGGCTCGGCCGACCTGTACCAGGACGACGGGCGCAAGCCGGTGGCCTCGGTCAACTTCGTCACCTGCCACGACGGGTTCACCCTGGCGGATCTGGTGTCCTACAACGAGAAGCACAACCACGCCAACACCGAGGACAACCGGGACGGGGAGAACCACAACCGGTCGTGGAACTGCGGGGTGGAGGGGCCGACCGACGACGCCGAGGTGCTCGCGCTGCGGGCCCGGCAGCGGCGCAACTTCATCGCGACGCTGCTGCTGTCCCAGGGCGTACCGATGCTCTCGCACGGCGACGAGCTGGGCCGCACCCAGCGGGGCAACAACAACGCGTACTGCCACGACTCGGAACTGACCTGGATGGACTGGACCAACGTCGACGAGCAGATGCTCGACTTCACCCGGCAGCTCATCGCGTTCCGCACCGCGCACCGGGTGTTCAAGCGCCGCCGGTTCCTGACCGGCCGGGCGGTGCGGCACCAGCGGGGTACCCCGCTGCCCGACGTCCAGTGGTTCACCTTCGACGCACGCGAGATGGAGGAGGACGACTGGAACACCGACTTCGGCCGCTCGGTGGCCCTGTTCGTCAACGGTGAGGGCATCCGGGAGCGGGGGCCGCGCGGCGAGCGGTACACCGACGACTCGTTCCTGTTGTGCTTCAACGCCTCCGAGATCATGCTGGAGTTCGTGACACCCACGGCCGAGTACGGGGAGAAGTGGCAGGTCGAGATCGACACCGCCAACCCGGCCAACCTGGAGCCGTCGGTCGTCGCGGCCGGCGGCAAGATCCCCGTGCCGGCGCGGTCCCTCGTGGTGCTGACCAGGAAGCTGTAGCGATGGAGGCGGGGTCGACCTACCGGGTACAGGTCCGGCCGGACTTCGACTTCGCCGCCGCCGCGTCGATCGCCGGGTACCTCGCCGAACTCGGGGTCACCCACCTGTACAGCGCGCCGATCCTGACCGCCGCGCCGGGCTCCACCCACGGGTACGACGTGGTGGACCCGACCCGGGTCAGTCCGGCGCTCGGCGGCGCGGAAGGGCTGGCCCAGCTCGTACAGGCGTTGCGGGACAACGGACTCGGGCTGGTCGTGGACATCGTGCCCAACCACTGCGGAGTCGCCGTACCGGAGGCCAACCCGGCCTGGTGGAGCGTGCTGCGGGACGGGCCGGGCTCGCCGTACGCGAGCTGGTTCGACATCGACTGGGCGCGGCGGCGCATCCTCGTCCCGGTGCTCGGCGACGGCGAGGACGAGTCCGCACTGTCCATAGTGGACGATGAGCTGCGGTACCACGAGCACCGGTACCCGATCGCGCCCGGCACCGGAGCCGGTACGCCGCAGGAGGTGCACGCCCGGCAGTACTACGAGCTGGTGAACTGGCGCCGGGGCAACGTGGAGCTGAACTACCGGCGGTTCTTCGCCATCTCGGACCTGGCCGCACTGCGGGTCGAGCTACCGCAGGTGTTCGACGCCACCCACGCCGAACCGCTGCGCTGGGTACGCGAGGGGCTCGTGGACGGCTTGCGGATCGACCATCCCGACGGGCTGCGCGATCCCGGCGGGTACCTGTCGCGGCTGCGGGACGGGGCCGGACCTGGTACCTGGATCGTGGTGGAGAAGATCCTCGAACCCGGGGAGGAGCTGCCCGACTGGCCGGTGGCCGGCACGACCGGGTACGACGCGCTGCGCGAGATCGGTGGACTGTTCGTGGATCCGGCCGGACGGTCGGCGTACCCCCCGCGAATCTCCTGGACCGAGGCGGCCCGCACCGGCAAGACCGAGGCCGCCACCCGCCTGCTCGCCACCGAACTGAACCGGCTCGCCCGGCTGATCCCGTGCGTGCCGGCGGCCGCCGAGGCGCTCGCGGAGCTCGCCGCCGACTTCCCGGTCTACCGCTCCTACCTGCCCGACGGCGAGCGGCACCTGACCGAGGCGCTGGCCCGCGCCCGCAAACGCCGACCGGACCTGCCCTTTGACGAGCTGGAGCCGCGACTGCGGTGCGCCAGCGACGATCTGGCCGTGCGCTTCCAGCAGTTCACCGGCGCGGCGATGGCCAAGGGCGTGGAGGACACCGCGTTCTACCGCTGGACCAGATTCATCGCGCTCAATGAGGTGGGCGGCGCGCCCGGCCATTTCGGGGTGCCACCGGAGGAATTCCACGCGGCCGCGCGGCGGCGGCTGGCGCGCTGGCCGGCGGCGATGACCACGCTGGCCACCCACGACACCAAGCGCTCCGAGGACGTGCGGGCGCGGCTGGCCGTACTGTCGGAGATCCCGCACGAGTGGCGCGCGGCCGTGGCGCGCTGGCAGGCGGCGGCGCCGCTGCCGGACCCCGATTTCGCGGCGCTGCTGTGGCAGACGGTCGCCGGCGCGTGGCCGATCGAGGAAGAAAGACTGCGGGGGTACGCCATCAAAGCGGCCCGGGAAGGTGCCGTGCACACGTCCTGGGCGGATCCCGATCCCACATATGAGGACGAAATCGTCCGATCAATTTCCGCGCTCTATTCGGATCCCTTACTGAATAAGGACGTTGAACAGTTCGTTTCCTGGATCACCCCGTACGGGTGGTCCAATTCGCTGGGACAGAAACTGGTCCAGCTCCTGTCGCCCGGGGTGCCCGACGTGTACCAGGGCACCGAGTTGTGGGACAACTCGTTGGTCGACCCGGACAACCGGCGGCCGGTCGATTTCGGGCCCCGTCGGGACCTGCTTTCCCAGCTCGACTCCGGTTGGCTACCGCCGGTCGACCGGTCCGGCGCGGTCAAGCTGCTGGTGACCTCGCGGGCGTTGCGGGCCCGTCCCCGGCTCGGCCCGGTCTACCAGCCGGTTCCCGTCGAGGGTCCGGCGGCCGACCACGTGGTCGCGTTCGACCGGGGCGGGGTGGTCGCGGTGGCCACCCGGCTGCCGGTCGGGCTGGAGCGGCGTGGCGGGTGGGCCGACACAGTCATCCGAGCACCGTGCCAAGATATGGTGGACACGCTGCGTCGCAGATCCTTTACTGGCTCCCGCATACCCGTCCGGGAAATACTTAATCCCTATCCCGTCGCATTATTGGTGGCAGCATGACGGACTTCGCGGTATGGGCTCCGACGACCTCTCAGGTACAGCTTCGGGTGGACGGGGTGGACCACCCGATGCGGCGCGAGGACGGCGGGTGGTGGCGCTGCGAGGTGGACGCCAAGCCGGGCGCCGACTACGCATACCTGCTCGGCGAGGGGGAGCAACTGCTGCCCGACCCGCGCTCGTTGTGGCAGC
>VAXX01000399.1 GCA_005885115.1 Actinomycetota bacterium
AGTTCCGGCCACTTCTTCGGGCGCCGGAACGGCGCGCCGGGCTTGCGCCAGTCCCGGGTGAACCACAGCACGGTCGAGCCGAGGATGTTGCGGTCGTGGATGCCTCTGGTGACTTTCGGCGGTACCGTGCCGAGGTCCTCACCCACCACGACCGCCCCGGTCTGGTGTGCCTCCACGGTCAGCGCGCCGAGCATCGCGTCCGCGTCGTACCGCACGTACGTACCCTGGTCGGCGGAGGCGCCCGGCGGGATCCACCACAGCCGCCACAGCCCCGCGACGTGGTCGACGCGTACCCCGTTGGCGTGCTTGAAGGTCGCGGCGAGCAGGTCCCGGTAGGCCCGGTATCCGGTGGCCGCCAACCGGTCCGGCCGCCAGGCGGCGAGTCCCCAGTCCTGGCCCCGCTGGTTGAACGCGTCCGGTGGCGCACCGACCCGGACCCCCTGCGCGAGCACGTCCTGCAGCATCCAGCTGTCGGCGCCGCCGGGGTCCACGCCGACGGCGAGGTCGTACACCAGACCGATCGCCATGTCCCGGGCCGCCTTGGCGGCGGCGTCCAGTTGCTCGTCGCACAGCCGTTGCAGCCAGGCGTGGAAGGCGATCCGGTCCCGCCGGGCGGCGCGTTCGTTGGCGACGGCGGCGCTTCCGGGGCGGCGTAGCCCGGCCGACCAGGTGCGCCAGTCCGGCCCGTACGCCTCGGCGAGCGCGCAGTACGTCGCGAAGTCATCGCCCTCCGGACGGTCCTTCTGGTGCGGCCACAGGGTTTCCAGCGCGCGTTGCTTGGCGTCCCAGGCCGCGTCGTAGTCGATGAGGTCGGTGTCGTTGCGCGGGCGCAGACCGTCCACAGTGGACCTGACGGCGGGAGCGGCGTTGCGGTACGCGGCGGTGTCCTCGACGCGCAGGTACAACGGGTTGACGTAGCGCCGGCTGGACGGCGAGTACGGCGAGGCCGGTACCGGCCGCACCGGCGCGACCGCGTGCAGCGGGTTCAACAGGATCGCGTCGGCGTCCCGTCCGGCCCAGGTCGCGAAGGTCGCCAGGTCGGCGAAGTCCCCGACGCCCCACGATCGGGCGGACCGCAGCGCGTAGAGCTGGAGCATCCACCCCCACGACCGGGGCCGCAGCGCCAACCGCTCGGGCGCGACGATGACCGTGGTGTGCCGCTTGCCGGCGGACAGCCGGTACCAGCCGGGGGCGAGGTCGGCGGGCAGCCGGTCCCCGACCTCGCGTACCCCGCCGTCCTCGGCACGCAACTCGCCCTCGGCTGTCCGGGGCGGTTTGTGGCCCTCCCGCATGACGATCGTCCGTGGTCGCCTTCGGGTGGCCCGCAGCGCGGCGCGGATCGCCTTGGTACTGCCGGCATCCACGTCCAGGAGCCCGAGGACCGCCCGTACGACGTCCCGGTCCACCTCGGTATCGTTCCGCGCTTGCGTGGGCGCGGGCGTCGGCAAGGATGGAGGCATGACCGGAGTCACCGAGATTCCCACCGTGAAGCTACGCGGTGGGGTCGACATGCCACTGCTCGGCCTGGGCACCTGGCAGGCCCAGGGCCGCAAGGGGTACGAGGCGGTCCGGTACGCGCTGGAGATCGGCTACCGGCACCTGGACACGGCGACGTTCTACGGCAACGAAGCCGAGGTCGGTCGGGCGGTACGGGACAGCGGCGTACCCCGCGACGAAGTGTTCGTCACCACCAAGTTGCCGCCCGGCCGGGCCGGCCAGGAGCGGCGTACCATCGCCGAAAGCCTGCGCGCGCTGGAGATGGACCGCGTGGACCTGTGGCTCATCCACTGGCCGCCGCGCGGCGGGGCGAAACCCGAGACGTGGCAACAACTTCTCGCCATCCGCGACGAGGGCCTGGCCCGGGCGGTCGGGGTGAGCAACTACAGCATCGGTCAGATCGACGAGGTGACCGGGGCGACCGGGGAAGCGCCGGCGGTGAACCAGATCCCGTGGAGCCCGTACCACTACGACGCCGGATCCCTTGCCGCGCACCGGGAGCGAGGCATCGTCGTCGAAGGGTACAGCCCGTTCAAGAACAGTGACCTGCGCGCGCCCGTGCTGGTCGAGATCGCGGAGGCACACGGGGTGACTCCCGCGCAGGTGGTGCTGCGCTGGCACCTCCAGCACCGGACCGTGGTGATCCCCAAGTCGGTGCGGCCCGAGCGGATCCGGGAAAACCTCGACGTCTTCGGGTTCGTACTGTCACACACCAAGATGTCGAGCATCGACTCCCTCGGTCGCTGACCGGGGTGCACCGGCGAGCAGGCGATGAAAGCCAGCAGCCGCAGTACGGTCACGGGTCGTTGCGGCTCAGAGTTGTTGGTGGTCAACGGTCGGGTACGCGGCCCGTACCGCCTCGCGTACCCAGATCATCCGGCCCACGGCGATGTCCGGGTGGTCGCCGAACTCGGCGGCGACCCGGGCGACACAGCCGTCGGTGCCGTACCGGACGATCGTCTCGGTGATCGCCTGGTGTACCGCGGCGGCCGTGGGCTCGTCCGAAGCCTGGAGGTACGAGACGAACAGTGCCTCGACTAGCAGATCGTCGATCGCGCCAACCATAGCTGGCCCCCCTTCACGGTGTCCGTGCTGTATTCCAGCCAACGGCCGGGCGGGTGCGGGAACGCTGCCTGAATGGGTGCAGCCCGGTTGTCCGTTACCCGTGGTGCCCGGTCGTATGCCACCGTCTCGCGTCCATCGCATCACTTCATCCTGCTCAGAACAACGAGACTCGCTGGAGTGTCGCAGCGGTTTCGGTGCCGGAATACGGACAGCGGGTGCGATCCGACAGTTCTGACGCATGATCTTGCGTACCGGGGGAAGCTAACCGGAGTGGGGTCCTCGTCCAGCGCCCACCGGCTGGCCGCCGTCACGGTCGCCGGCCTCGGGCTCTACCTCGCGGTGTCGGTACTGCTGTTCCGGTTGCGTACCGACTACAGCCTGCTGCATGACGTGGAGAGCGACTACGCGGTCGGCGGCTGGTCGCGGCTGATGGACGTGGCGTTCTTGGTCCGGGGCGGGTTCTCGGCGGCGTTGATCCTCGCGCTGGCGTACGCCGTACCGGCTCCGGCGCGTTCGGAGATCGGCGTTGGGCTGTTGTGGATCTGGGCGGTCGGTTCGGGGCTTCTCGCCTTCTTTCCGACCGATCTGGAGGGGCAGGAGCCGGCGACCGCAGCCGGCGGCGTGCACCTGATCCTCGCGCTGGCCGCGTTCCTAGCCGCGCCGATCGGGCAACTGGCGATCGCGTGGCGCCTGCGGTACGCGCCGCGGTGGCGTCCGGTACGACCGGTCCTGCTGGCCCTGCCGGTACCGGCGGTGGTGGCGTTCGTGCTCCTGCTGCGTACCCGGTTGGCGCCGCACACCCTGGACGGCTTGTGGGACCGGGCCTTCCTCGCCTGCGTGCTGATCTGGTTCCTGGTCGCCGCGCTGCGGATCCTGACCCTGAACCGGGTTCCGGTACCGGTCTAGTGCGACTCGCGGCCGACCGCCGAACCCCGGCAGCCGACCAGGAAGTCGAGGTCCACGCCCCGGTCCGCCTGGAGTACGTGGTCGACGTACAGACCGGTCCAGCCGCCCTCGGCCGGCTCGACCGGGGGCCGGGAAGCCTTACGGGAAGCCAGTTCCCGCTCGTCGACGTCGAGGGTCAGGGTACGCGCGGCCACGTCCAGCACGATCGGGTCGCCGTCGCGGACCAGGGCCAGCGGGCCACCGACCGCGGACTCGGGCGCGACGTGCAGCACGACCGTGCCGTACGCGGTGCCGCTCATCCGCGCGTCACTGATCCGTACCATGTCCCGGATCCCGCGCTCCAGCAGCCGGCGCGGCAGCGGCAGGTTGCCCACCTCCGGCATCCCCGGGTACCCCTTGGGTCCGCAGCCACGCAGCACCAGTACGGCCGACTCGTCGATGTCCAGGTCGTCCAGCCGGGCCCGGACGTCCTCCGGGCTCTCGAAGACGACGGCGCGTCCCTTGTGCGACAACAGTTCCGGCGACGCGGCGGCCGGTTTGATGACGGCGCCGTCCGGGCTGAGGTTGCCCCGCAGCACCGCGAGCCCGGCCGAGCGCAGCAGCGGATCGGCCGCCGGCCGGATCACCGTCTGATCCTCGACCGGCGTCACGCTGTCCCGCAACGGCCGCCCGCTGATGGTGAGCGCATCGGCGAGCCGGTCACGAAGCTCGTGCAGGACCGCCCGCAGCGCACCGGCCCGGTGGAAGTCCTCCATCAGGAACCGCCCGGCCGGTTGCAGGTCGACCAGCAGCGGTACGTCGACGTCGAAGTCGGACAGCGCCAGCGGTACCCCGACCCGGCCGGCGATCGCCAGCAGGTGCAGGACGGCGTTGGTGGAGCCGCCGATCGCGCCCAGCGCGAGGATCGCGTTGTGGAACGACGCGCTCGACAGGACCCGGCTCGGTCGCAGGTCCTCGTCCACCATCGCGACGATCCGGTTGCCCGCCGCGTGGGCCAGCTCCAGCAGCCGGCTGTCCGGCGCGGGCAGTCCGGCGTTGCCGGGCAACGTCATGCCCAGCGCCTCGACGACGCAGGCGACGGTGGACGCGGTACCCATCGTGTTGCAGTGCCCGCGGCTGCGGATCATCGCGGACTCGGCGCCCAGGAACGCTTGCGGGTCAAGGGTTCCGGCGCGTACCTCCTCCGACAGCCGCCACACGTCGGTACCGCAGCCGAGCACCCCGCCCCGCCAGGTACCGGTGAGCATCGGGCCACCGGCGACGACCAGCGCCGGTAGGTCGACCGAGCAGGCGCCCATCAGCAGCGCCGGGATCGTCTTGTCGCAGCCGCCGAGCAGGACCACGCCGTCGACCGGGTTGGCCCGGATCAGTTCCTCGGTCGCCATCGCGGCGAGGTTGCGGTAGAGCATCGCGGTGGGGCGCATGAGCGTTTCACCCAGCGACGGTACGGGCATCTCCAGCGGTACCCCGCCGGCCTCCCATACGCCCCGCTTGACGTGTTCGGCCACCTCGCCGAGGTGACTGTTGCACGGGGTGAAGTCGGATGCGGTGGTACAGATCGCGATGTGTGGCCGCCCGTCGAAGGCGTGTGCCGGCAGTCCCCGGCGCATCCAGGCGCGGTGGATGAACCCGTCCCGGTCGGCCTTTCCGTACCACGCGGCGGACCGGCTACCCATGGGTCAGCAGCTCCAGCAGCGCGAGACCGTACGCCTCCGCCGGACTGCCGCCCGCGTACCAGCTCTCGCCGATCAGCACCCGGTACCCTTCGCCGTCGCGCTCCA
>VAXX01000400.1 GCA_005885115.1 Actinomycetota bacterium
CGCTGGTAATGGTGGCCGAGCACGAACACCCGCTCACCGAGCGCCGCCTTGGCCTTCGCCGCCCGCTCCACCAGACCGGGGTCGCCGGGTGCGGGCAGATCACCCGGGCACTCGACGCCCTTCTCCGAGCCCGCGTCGGAACCCCGCCCCAGCAGCAGGAGCGCGGTCGCGGTGGGGGACGGTTCGGTCCACGTGGTCACGCTTGCCATGGTCGCACAGCGATGCTGCGGTCCGGCCAGCCCGGAAACGTGACGTGGAAGACTCCGAGCGTGCGGGTACTGATCTGTCCGGACAAGTTCGCCGGGACGCTGTCGGCGGTCGCCGCCGCCGAGGCCATCGCCGCCGGCTGGGCGGCCGCGAGACCCGGCGACGAGCTGCTCCAGCGGCCGCTGGCCGACGGCGGGCCGGGCTTTCTCGACGTCGTGGCGGCCGCCGGGACCGGACGCCGGATTCCGGTCGCGACGGTGGACCCGCTGGGCCGGCCGGCGGCGGGGGAGGTGCTGGTCACCGGGGCGACCGGCTACCTGGAGAGCGCCCAGGCCTGCGGGCTGCACCTGCTCAGACCGGAGGAGCGCAACCCCAGGATCACCACGTCGTACGGCCTGGGCATCCTGGTGGCCCATGCCGTCGAGACAGGGGTACGCGAGATCGTCATCGGGCTCGGCGGCTCAGCCACCAACGACGCCGGAGCCGGGATGCTGGCCGCCCTCGGTGCCCCGGCACTGGACAGCGCCGGGTACGCCCTCCCGTACGGGGGCGCCGCCCTGGTCCACGCCGAGCGCCTCGACGGGTCGCCGCGCCTGCGGGACGTACGCCTGGTCGCGGCCACCGACGTGGACAGCCCGCTGACCGGCCTGCACGGCGCCTCGGCGGTGTACGGGCCGCAGAAGGGCGCCACCCGGGAGGACGTACTCCTGCTGGACGCCGCCCTGGAGCGCTACGCCACCGTGCTGGAGACGCTGCCGACCTGCCCACCCGGGCTGGCCGGACTACCCGGCGCCGGGGCAGCCGGTGGCCTCGGCGCCGCCCTGCTGGCCCTGGGCGGCCGGGTCGTGTCCGGTATCGGGCTGGTCCGCGAGCTGACCGGCCTGGACCGGGCGCTCGACACGGTCGACCTGGTGCTCACCGGGGAGGGCTCGTTCGACGCCCAGTCGCTGCGCGGGAAGGTGGTCGCCGGGGTCGCCGAAGGTGCCCGGGACCGGGGCCTGCCGTGCCTGGTCCTGGCCGGTCAGGCCAGCGCCGGCCGGCGCGAGGCGGCGGCGGCCGGAGTGACCGAAACGTACACGTTGGTGAGCCACTTCGCGGATCTGGACCGCGCGCTCGCCCACCCCGCCGAGGGCCTGTACGCCATGGCCAGGCGCCTGGCCGGGCAGTGGTCCCGAGGGTGAGATACGTCAGAGCGCCGATGGGAATGTCCCGAGGACCGGGTAAGGTTGGTCCTGACGTCAGCGAACCCACCTGCCAGGGAGCAGTCACCGTGACCACCTCTGTTAACGAAAGCACCACGCCGACCGAGCAGGTCAAGCCGACCACCGTCGTCCTCAGCGAGGTCGCCGCGCAGAAGGTACGTGGGCTGCTCGACCAGGAGGGCCGGGACGATCTGCGGCTGCGCGTGGCCGTCCAGCCCGGCGGCTGCTCGGGCCTGCGCTACCAGCTGTTCTTCGACGAGCGCTCGCTCGACGGCGACGTCGTCACCGAGTTCCCGGCCGAGGGCTCGACGGTCGAGGTCGTCGTGGACCGGATGAGCGCCCCGTACCTGAGCGGCGCGACGATCGACTTCGCAGACCGGATCGACGCTCAGGGCTTCACCATCGACAACCCCAACGCGGGGGGCTCCTGCGCCTGCGGCGACTCCTTCCACTAGGAGTCCCCGACTTCCCCGAGGACGTGACGGCGGCTCGTTGCCAGTAGGCTGGGCGGGCCGCTCGTCCGTCGTACCCCAGGGGCCACTTATGAAGATCGCCGTCACCGGCTCGATCGCCACCGACCACCTCATGCACTTTCCGGGCCGGTTCGCCGAGCAACTGCTGCCCGACCAGTTGCACAAGGTGTCGCTGTCGTTCCTGGTGGACGACCTGGTGGTACGCCGTGGCGGGATCGGCGCCAACATCGCCTTCGGGATGGGTCAGCTCGGGCTGCGCCCGGCCCTGATCGGCGCGGTGGGGGCGGACTTCGCCGACTACCGGGCCTGGCTGGAGCGGCACGGCGTGGACTGCGAGTCGGTACACGTGAGCGAGGTCGCGCACACCGCCCGGTTCGTCTGTACCACCGACGACGACATGTGCCAGGTCGCCTCGTTCTACGCCGGCGCCATGGCCGAGGCCCGGGAGATCGAGCTGGCCCCGGTCGCCGACCGGCTCGGCGGCCTCGACCTCGTGATCGTCAGCCCGAACGATCCGGTGGCGATGCTGCGCCACACCCAGGAGTGCCGCGACCTCGGGTACCCGTTCGCCGCCGACCCGTCCCAGCAACTGGCCCGGATGTCCGGGGACGACGTCCGGCAGCTCATCGACGGCGCCAGCTACCTGCTCACCAACGAGTACGAGAAGGAGCTGCTGGAGTCCAAGACCGGCCTGTCCGAGGCCGACGTCCTGGACCGGGTCGGGATCCGGGTCACCACGCTGGGCGCGGACGGGGTGGCCATCAGCGGCCGGGAGATCGACCCGATCCGGGTACCGGTGGCCCGGCTGATCCAGGCGTACGACCCGACCGGCGTCGGGGACGGCTTCCGGGCCGGGTTCTTCGCGGCCCGCTCGTGGGGCCTGGGACTGGAGCGCTCGGCGGAGGTCGGCGCGCTGCTGGCCGCGCTGGTCCTGGAGACGGTCGGCACCCAGGAGTACACGGTCCGGGCGGACGAGTTCCTCAAGCGCCTGGCCGAGTCGTACGGGGACGCCGCCGCCGAGGACGTCGCCCCGTACCTCAGCTGACCCGCCGTACGTCGTAGCCGTCCGCCCCGGCCACGCCCAGGTACTCCTGGCCGCGCAGCCGGCACCAGGCCGGGATGTCGTTCGCGGCGGCCGGGTCGTCGGCGAGTACCCGCAGCACCGTACCGACGGGCAGCTCCGGCAGGCGCCGGGCCAGCGCGATCACCGGCAGGGGACAACGCTGCCCGCGACAGTCCAGGACGTCCATCTGGCGCCCCGCCATCTACAGCCCCGCCACGCCGGCCTGCGCCCGCAGGTCGGCGACCAGCCCGGGCAGCACGTCGAGGAACGCGTCAACCTCGGCCTCGGTGGTGTCCCGGTGCAGCGAGACCCGGACGTTGCCGTGCGAGAGCACGCCCATCGCTTCCAGGACGTGGCTGGGGCGCAGCGTGGACGAGGTGCACGAGGAGCCGGAGGAGACCGCGAAGCCGGCCCGGTCCAGCGACGCGGCGACCCGGGTTCGGATCCGTTCCACGAGCGGGTAGAGCCGGCGCGCCTCGGCGTCGGCCTCGGCACCCGCCGCCCGCAGGGCGGCCGCGGCGGCCACCAGGGCCGGCAGGTTGCGGGTACCGGGCTGGTCCGGGGCGGCCGGATCGGCGCCCGGCCACGGCGGTACCCACCGGGTGCCCTTGTGTACCACCAGCACCCCGACCCCCGCCGGACCGCCCCACTTGTGGGCGCTGGCGGCCAGTACGGCCCAGCCGTCGGGCACCGGTACCCGCCCGACCGACTGGGCGGCGTCCACCACCAGGGGTATCCCTGCCGCCGCGCATGCGGCAGCCACCTCGGCCACCGGCTGGACGGTACCCACCTCGTGGCTGGCACTGATCAGCGCGGCGACCCCGACGCCCGGTTCGCGGACCGCCGCCGTGAACGCGGCCACGTCGACCCGGCCGAGCCGGTCCACCGGTACGGACACCGCGGATCGATCGGCGACCGCGTGCAGGAGCGCCGAGTGCTCGATCGCGGAATGGACGATCGTGGCGCCGGCCCGGAACCCGAGTACGGCCGCCTGGACCGCATCCGTACCACTGGCACAGAACAGCACCTCGTCAGCGCGTACCCCCAATTGGTCGGCGATCGCACCGCGCGCCGCGTCGAGCAGCTGGCGGGCCCGGCGGCCCTGCGGGTAGAGCTTGCCGGGGTCCGCCCAGCCGTCCTCCTGGGCCGCCAGCAGCGCCTGCCGGGCCACCGGATGCGGCGGCGCGCCGGCCGCCGCGTCGAGATACGCCACGCCGGCAACGGTAACGTCTGGCGGCCTGCCCGGCCGCTGGCAGCGCCTGGACCGACGGTCGGCGCGCCATCCCCGGCCCCAAGTCACGGGCCGCCGGCATGGTCGAGTAATGTCCGCTGTGCTTACCGATGGCACTCCTGGGTAAGGCTGTTGAGGAGGCAGGAGCAGGTGGTCGCAACACGTTCGGGAGCAGGGCCGGCCAGGGGCACCCGGGGGCGCGCGGGCCGGCTGGTCGGGCTCGGCGCCATCGCGGTCCTGACGACCGTGCTGCTGTCCGGCTGCTCGGTCAAGCGCGCGTTCGCGTTCGGGTGGCCGTACGAGGGCATCAGCGACCAGTCCCGGCACATGTACGACATCTGGGTGGGGTCCACGGCGGCCGCCCTGATCGTCGGCGTCTTCGTGTGGGGCCTGATCTTCTGGTGCGTCATCCGGTACCGCAAGCGGGGTGACGAGCTGCCCCCGCAGACCCGGTACAACCTGCCGATGGAGCTGCTCTACTCGGTGGTCCCGTTCCTGATCATCTCGGTGCTGTTCTACTACACCGCGATCGTGCAGACCGGCGTGGACAAGGAGCCGGTCAACCCGGACGTGACCGTCGACGTGATCGCGTTCAAGTGGAACTGGGAGTTCAGCTACCGCGACGCACAGGGCCCGGACAAGAAGCCGGTGACCACCATCGGCAACAGCGACTACGTGCCGGTACTGGTGCTGCCGACGCACAAGTCGATCCGGTTCGTGGAGCAGTCGCAGGACGTCATTCACTCGTTCTGGGTACCGGAGCTGCTGTTCAAGCGGGACGTGTTCCCGGGCAACGTGAAGAACTCCTTCGCGGTCACCATCGAGCGGGAGGGCGCGTACGTCGGGCGGTGCGCGGAGCTGTGCGGCACGTACCACTCGATGATGAACTTCGAGCTGCGCGCGGTGCCGTTCGACGAGTACCAGCGGTTCATCGCTGCCAAGCAGCAGGGCATGAGTACGCCGGACGCGCTGCGCGCGGCCGGTGACCCGGAGCCGTACGCGACGAAGACGCAGCCGTTCAACACCGACCGCACGGCCCGTACCGCGAGCTGAGGACATCACCATGAAGGCAGAGTTCCGACTGTTCGGGCTGATCTCCGGATTCCTGTACCTGGCCGCCATCGTGTACGCCTTCTGGACGCGCGCCGCCGGCCATGGGGTCGAGTGGATCGGCACCGTCGCGCTGGTGCTGTCCGGCCTGTTGACCGGCATGTGCACGCTGTACTTCTTCCTGGTCGCCCGGCGGATCGACGCGCGCCCGGAGGACGACCCGGACGCCGAGATGTCCGACGGCGCCGGTGAGGTGGGGTTCTTCAGCCCTGGCAGCTACTGGCCGTTCGGGGTGGCGCTGGCCTGCCTGATCGCCGGCATCGGCCTGGTGTACTGGCAGGTCTGGCTGGTCGCGGTCGGCCTGCTCGCGGTACTGGGCGGGACCGGCGGCCTGCTTTTCGAGTACTACACCGGAGCCCGGCGGGCGGCCGAGTAGTCGTAGTACCTCCGTCGTTTCGTAGCGGCCAGCCGGGAGGCTGGCCGCTACGGCGTTTCCGGAGGTTCTCAGGCCACGTGGATCGGGGCGCGCCGCCGGGGGGCCGGTACGACGCCCCGGCGCACCGGTGGCCACGAGCCGACCAGCACGGCCGCACCGCACCGGACACACAGCCGCTCGGGGCAGTCCCTGCCGTGCCGGTCCGCACAGGGCGGCTGCTCGAACCCGGTGATCGAGGCGCAGGTCGGGCAGTAGCTGTCGATGGCTGGCACAACCCGACCGTGCCACCCGTACCCCGTGATCGCACGTATGTCGGACCGGCGTGTCGTTGACACGTGACCATACGGTCACATATTCTCGGACGGTAGCCGACCGGATGGGAGAGACAGGCATGACAACCCCGACACGTACCGCGGTGACCACCCAGGTCTACCGCGTCTACATCAAGGCGACGCCCGAGGCGATCTGGGCGGCGATCACCCAGCCGGAGTGGACGGCCCGGTACGGGTACACCGGGCTGGTCGAGTACGACCTGCGCCCCGGCGGCGCGTACCGGGTACGCCCGACCGAGGCGTTCCTGGCCGGCGCACGGGCCAAGGGCAACGAGCTGCCCGACGTCATCATCGAGGGCGAGGTGCTGGAGGCCGACCCGCCACGCAAGCTCGTCACGACGTTCCACATGCTGATGGACCCGCGCGTCGCGGCGGAGGCGTTCACCCGGATCACCCATGAGATCAGGCAGGGTCAGGACGGCGTCTGCTCGCTGACCCTGACCCATGAGCTCGACGGCGCGCCCGCGCTCGCGGCGATCGTCTCCGGCGCGTTCGAGGACCAGGGGGCCGGCGGTGGCCACGCCTGGGTCCTCAGCGACCTCAAGACACTGCTGGAGACCGGCAAGTCGTTCGCCAACTGAGCCTGACAACGAAGAAGGCCCGGCGTAAGCCGGGCCTTCTTCGTATCGACCTGCGTCAGCGCTGGCCGGTGCCGATCTCCTCGCGGGTCGGCGCGGGCGAGATGGGTGCCTCGGCCGGCGGCGTCGGCGCGGGCGGCTGCTCGATCGGGAAGAAGAAGCCGCGCACCGCCGGCAGGAGGCCGCCCACCCGGTTCATCTTCTTCGGTACGACCCAGCCGGCGTTCTCCAGCTCCACGTGTCCGTGCTAGCACCTCCCGGTCGTGCTGCTGGAGCCCCAGCGCCGTCCGGTGCGCCACGTAGTACGCCAGTGGCGGCAGGAGCAGCAGCCCGATCCGGCCGGCCCAGGTCGTCGCGTTGAGGCTGAGGTGCAGCTTGTCGGCGATGACGTCGTTGCCACCCGAGGCCAGCAGCACCACGAAGAACGCGATGGACATGGCGCCCAGCCCGGTGCGGACCGGTACATCCCGGGGCCGCTGGAGCAGGTGGTGGATGGCCTTGTCCTTGGTGAACCGGGCCTCGATGAACGGGTAGAACATCGGGAGCATGGTCAGGATGCCGGGCAGCACGACGGTCGGCCAGAAGACCGGGGCCATCGTGTACCCGTGCCCGAACAGGTGGAAGCGGAACTCCCAGGCGGGCATGAGCCGCGTGGAGCCGTCCAGGAACATGACGTACCAGTCCGGCTGGCTGGCCGCGGAGACCACCGACGCCTTGTACGGGCCGAACAGCCAGATCGGGTTGATCTGGAACAGCCCGCCGAGGAACGCGATCACCGCGAACACGATCATGAAGAACCCGCCGCCCTTGGCGGCGAAGCCGGGGAACATCCGTACCCCGACCACGTTGCGATTGGTCCGGCCCGGGCCCGGCCACTGGGTGTGCTTCTGCTTGACCAGCAGACCCATGTGTACCGTGATCAGCGCCAGGATCACTGCCGGTACCAGCAGCACGTGCGTGATGTAGAGCCGGTCCAGGATCACCGTGCCGGGGAACTCGCCACCGAACAGCGACGTGGTGACCCAGGTGCCGACCACCGGGATGGACAGCATGATCGCGCTGGCGATCCGCAGGCCGGTGCCGGACAGGGCGTCGTCGGGCAGCGAGTAGCCGCAGAAGCCCTCCAGGAAGCCCATCCAGAACAGCAGCGTACCGATGATCCAGTTGAGCTCGCGGGGCTTGCGGAACGCACCGGTGAAGAACACCCGGAACATGTGCACCACGATGGCGGCCATGAACAACAGGGCCGCCCAGTGGTGCATCTGCCGCATGATGAGCCCGCCGCGCACCTCGAACGAGATTCGCAGGGCGGTGTTGTACGCCTGCGACATCAGCTGCCCGTCAAGCGGCGGTCAGCAGCAGGACGATGAAGGAGTACAGGGCGACTTCGCCCAGCAGGAACGACCAGTGGTCCGGGAAGACCTTGTTGAACAGCCGCCGCAGCGGGGTGGCCACCTGGAGCCGGTCGTCGATCTCTACGGCGGCGGCGCCGGGCAGGGCCGCTACGTCAACCTTGCGTCGTTTCATGGCCTCTCCCAGAAGCCGGGCCCGACCGGTTCGGTGTAGTCGGACTTCGCGACGAGGTAGCCCTCGTCGTCCAGCTTAATCGGCAGCATGGGCAGCTTGCGGGTCGCCGGCCCGAAGATGGGCTCGGCGTTGTCGGTGATGCTGAACTGCGACTGGTGGCACGGGC
>VAXX01000401.1 GCA_005885115.1 Actinomycetota bacterium
TGATCGCCTGGGCACCGTCGCGGGTGGAGGCGGCGCGGCTGCTGGCCGGGGCCCTGGCCCGGTCCCGCATCCACGGCGTGGTGACCAACAGAGATCTATTGGTACGGGTACTCCGCCACCCCGCGTTCCTCGGGGGCGCCACCGACATCGGGTTCCTCGACCGGCACCCGGAGGTCTTCGCGCCGCTGGTGTCGGCCATGGATACCGGCAAGTTGTCCTGCCTGGCCGCGGCCCTGGCCTCGGCGGCCACCCGGGCCGGGCGCTTCCCCACCGGCTGGCGCAACGTCCCGGCGCTGTCCCAGGTGGTCGGGTACGAGGGCCCGTCCGGCCCGGTCGAGGTCGGGTACCGGTTCGACCGGTACGGGGCGCTCGCCGGCTGGTCGGTCCGGGCGACGCCGAGCGACCGGGCGGGCGTACCGGGTGCCGGGCGGGACTACGGCACCGAGGACCATCCGCCGGTGGCCGTCGTCTGCGCCGAGCCGGAGCGGGTGAGCCTGGACGTCAACGGGGTACGCCTGGACTTCGCCGTACACCGGGTCGGTGATGTGTCCTATGTGGACAGTCCGGAGGGGCTGGTCACGCTGACCGAGCTGCCGCGCTTCCCACTCCCCGTACCGGAGCCGGCCGACGGCTCCCTGATCGCCCCGCTGTCCGGCGCGGTGGGCCGGGTGCTGGTCGTACCGGGTCAGCGGGTATCCGCCGGCGACCTGCTCCTGACGCTGGAGTCGATGACGCTGGAGCATCCGGTCTACGCACCCGACTCGGGGGTGGTGGCCGAGCTGCCGGTACACGTGGGCAGCCAGGTGGATACCGGAGCGCTGCTCGCGGTGATCGCACCGGGCTGAGCGACCTCACGAAGCCGCTACCGCACGAAGGATGCGGTGGTCTGCTGGTTGCGGCCGGTGCCGGCCAGGCACCGGAAGCTCCGGTCGCCGCTGGCGAACGCCTCCGGGCTGGGTGGCAGGACGTCGACCTGCCAGCTCCGCGCGTCCATGTCGACGAGCATCAACGTCGCCGGGTTGCAGACCCGGGCCACGCTCTCCTTGACCGCCGGGTACCTGACCCCGGTCACGTCGGGCGGCAGCAGCCCGATCGCGAAGACCTCCCAGGTGTGCGGCCCGGTACACGGCAGGCTCCGGGCCCGGGCCACCCCGGCGGATACGGTCAGCGCGTCGAAGCACTGCGCGGAACTCGGGCAGCTCGCCCCGACCGCGCCGATCATGCACCCGCCGATGCCGATCCGCGGCCCGGCCGGCGCGCTCGGCGCCGCCGTCGTAGCGTGTGGCGCCGTCGCCAGCAGGTTCAACCGGTCGGTACCGGCGGGGTGCAGCGCGTACCACATGGTGGCCGTCAGCAGGCCGAGCACCAGCAGCGTCACGCCCACCACGAGGAACGGCCACCGACTGCGCCGGGCCGGTACGGGTGTGGCCTGGTCCTCGGTGCTGGCCCGGCGGGCGCGGCTGGGTCGGCATCGACCAGGCGTCGGGCCGGCTGACCGGCTTGGGCGGCACCCGTACCGCGTCCTCCGCCGGCACCGGCTGGGGCTGGATCGACAGCGCGGTCAGCTCATCCCGTAGCTGCTCGGCGGTGGGCCGGGCCTCGGCGTCGTTGACCATGCCGGCGCGCAGGAGGTCGAGCAGCTCGACCGGTACGCCGGGCAGGTCGGGGATCGGCTCGTCGAACAGCTCCAGCAGTTCCAGCAGGCTCGGGTCGCGGTGGTCGAACCAGCGCGGCGGCTTGCCGCGCAGCAGCGCGTAGAGGGTGGCGGCCAGGGCGTACACGTCGGCCGCCGGGGACGGCTCGCAGCGCGGTCGGAACATCTCCCGCGGCGCGTACGCCGGGGTCAGCACATCCATGGTGATCGACAGGTCGCGGGCCTCGGTGAGTACGGCCAGCCCGAAGTCGGCGAGCGCCGGCTCGCCGAACCCGGACACCAGGAGGTTGGCCGGCTTGACGTCGCGGTGCAGTACGCCCAGCCGGTGCGCGTCCGCCAGCGCATCGGCGATCTTCACTCCGACGTCACGTACCTCGAACGGATGCAGCGGCGCGGCGCGCAGCCGGTCGGCGTACGAGCCGTCGCACAGTTCCATGATCAGATACGGGTGCCCGTCGCCGGTGTGCCCGGCGTCGAACAGGTCCACCACGTGCGGATGGCTGGACATCCGGCCGGCCGCCCGGGCCTCGCGCATGAACCGGCGCCGATCGTGCTCGCTGTCCAGGCTCCGGTTCTCGATCTTTACGGCGACGTCCCGGCCCACCGACTCCTGTACCGCCCGGTACACCGTCGCGTACCCGCCCCGCGCCAACACGCTCAGGCCGGTCAGACCGGGTACGACCGGCGCCGGGACGGCGGGTACGGCTTCATCCACGAATAAGAAAATACGCCTGCCTGATGACCGGCGGTGTCACCCGCTCCACCGGCCGCCGGTAAGGTCTGTCGCACTGGGTACACAGGAGAGAGGTCCGGGGTTCGCCCCGGCAGACGGGTATGAGGCTGACGGTGCCCGGGCATTCCTGTCGCCTCATCCCGGATCGGGTACCCCGTGCACGCCTTCGTCGACGAGTCCAAGCGCCCGGGCCGGTACCTCATGTGTGCCGTCCTCGTCGCCCCCGCCCACCTCACTGAGGTCCGCCGTTCGCTGGCCGGACTGTGCCTGCCCCGCCAGCGTCGCCTGCACCTGAACAAGGAGCGCGACCCCCGGCGCCGGTTGATCCTGGACCGGATCGCCGCGCTACCGGTGCGCGCCGTCATCTTCTCCCGACCCGGGCCCGCGACACAGGCCCGACGAGCGTGTCTGCGGGCGATGACCGCCGAGCTGATCGCCCGCCGGGTCATCCGGCTGGTCATCGAGCCGGCCGACGGCTACGGCCCGCCCGACCGGCGCGCCATCCTCGACGAACTTCGCGCCCACGGCCAGCCCACGACGCTTGTCTACGAACACGTGCCGGTCCACCTGGAACCGATCCTGTGGGCCGCCGACGCCGTCGCGTGGGGCTACGGCGCGGGCGGAGACTGGCGGCGCCGGATCCAGCGGCTCATCGAAACTGAGCCGGAGAAACGCGAAACCCGGGCCGCCACCGTCCGGTGAAAGCCCGGGTTCACTTCCAAAGGCTCAACGCCCCGGCTGCCAAGAATCGTACGCCGTCGCCGCCCGCTACGTCGAGGCCGTTTCGCGCAGGGACTCCAGGAGTACGTCGCTGGCGGCGCGCTCGGCGAGCTGCGGTGTCCCGTACGCCGCCTGTACCGCCTCGACCGCGACCGCCACCGCCTCGTCGTACGCTCCGGTGGCGGCCAGCGTGCTCGCGAGTTCCCGAAGCGCGACCACCCGGCTGCGGACGTCCTCGCCGGGCATCTCGACGGCCTGCCGGGCGTACCCGAGCGCCTCGTCCGTACGCCCAGCGACGCGCAACGCGCTGGCGTAGAGCGCCACCCCCTGGCGCCGGGGGAACAGCAGTGCGGCACCGGCCGGCTGGGCGGTCACCGGAGCCAGGGTCTCCAGCGCGAACCCGGTGTCGCCGGCCGCGAGCCGGGCCGCCCCGAGTAGTACCCGGGGCCCGACCTGCGCCGGTTCGAGGACGTTGTGCGGCTCGACCACGGCGAGCACGGTACGGGCGTTGGCCTCGGCCGCCTCCGGATCGCCCCGGTCCAGGTCCACGAAGCCCCGGATGGTGCCGGCCATGCCGATCAGCAACGGGTGCCCGGTCTTCTCCCCGTACCCGAGGGCGTCGGTGAGCAGGTCGTACGCGTGGTCCAGCGAATTCAGGCCGCGCGCGATGGCGCCGCGTACCACCAGGGCCAGGCCCCGACCCCAGTCGTCGGAGGCGGCGGCGAAGTCCCGGTACGCCCGCCGGGCTCCCCGGTCGGCCTCGTCCAACTCCCCCAACTCGGCGGCGGCGAACGCTTCGACCGCGCGCAGCGTACCGACCGCCCACTGTTCGCCGACCCGCTCGCCGAAGGGCAGGAACACGCGGGCCAGCCGGCGCGCCTCGGTCAGCCGCCCGGCGAGCAGCCGGGAGAACGCGGTGGTGCCGCGCAGCCAGGCCCGGCCGACCGGGTCGCGCTGCTCGGCGAACAGCCGCGCGGCCCGGCCGAGGGTGGCGTTCGCGCCGGCGAAGTCGCCGCGCGTCGTGGTTACCCAGGCGAGGTTCTGCAGCGACCAGGCCTGGCTGCGGGGGTCGTGCGCGGCCACGGCGATCTGGTACGCGCCGGCCAGCCGGGAACCCGCCTGGGCGAGCCGGCCGCCGAGGAAGTCGGCCATGCCGAGCCGGCGGAGGGCTTCGGCCTGGGCACTGGGTACCCCGGCGGTCTCGCCGGCCGCGAGCGCTTCCAGCCAGGTGGCGTACGAGCGGTCCACGTCCCCCATCAACCGGTACGCCCGACCGGCGATGAGCAGCGCACTGGCCCGGGTACCGGCGTCCTCGCCCGCGTTCGCGATGATCTTCTCGGCCTGTCCGAGCGCCTCCGCGGGCCGGCCGAGCTGCAACAACGCCCGGGCGTGGACCATCTCGTCCGCCGGCGAGAGGGTGTCACCGGCCAGCGTGGCGGCCCGCTCGGCGTACTGGACGGCCTGCGCCGGTTCCCCCGAAGCGAGCGCCCGCCGGGCCGCCCGCCCGAGCGCGGCCACCCCGAGCGGGGCCACGGCCCGGGGTTCGGCCTCGGGGCGCAACCCGACCGCGTCGGCCAGGGTCGCGGCCCGCTCGACCTGTTCGGCGATGAACGTGTCGGCCGCCTCCGGCGAGGGCGCGAACGACGGTGCGCCGTCCGCCGCCCACCGGGCCAGGGCGGCGTGCCGGTCGGCGAGGTCGGCCTTGCCGATGCCGGCGTACGCGGCCTCCCGCAGCAGCGGCGTGGCGAACGCGTACCCGCCCCGGATCCGGTGCAGCATCCGGCGTTGGAACAGCTCCTCGATCGCGCGGTCGAGGTCCAGCGAGACGACCGCGGCCGGCCGGGTGTCCCGCCGTCCACGCAGCGCGGCCAGGGCC
>VAXX01000402.1 GCA_005885115.1 Actinomycetota bacterium
CGATGCCGGCGAACACGATGATCGCGAGCATGGCGCTGCCGAAGATGGCGATGCTCAGCCGGCGCATCGGCAGGTCGGTCGTCTCCGGCTCGCCGGAGAGCAGCGCCGACACCACGCGCCGGGTGACGAACCGGTAGGCACGCACCTGCTCGCGCCGAGTCTGCATGGACACCCTCCCCGATTTCCCCGCCCGTACGGGCCAGCCGCGCGGCCGTGAGCCCCTCTACCATAGGGGCCGCCTGCCGGCCCCGGGTGCCGGCGTCGACGGGGAGGAGCCTCACGGGGATGGCCAGCAGCCACGGGTCCTCGACGGCCGGTACAGCGGCCCAGTTCGGCACGCAGCGGCGGGCCGGGCGGCTCGGTCCGTTGCACATCGGGCACGTCGTCGTCATCGAAGTCGTCGCGGTGGCGCTGCTCGGCGCGACCGCCGCCGACCACGGCCGGCCGGGGCTGTGGTCGGCGCTGACCGGGGCCGGATCCGCGCTGGTCCTGGTCGCCGCGTTCGGCCGTACCCGGGGCCGGTGGTGGTACGAGGGGCGGGCGCTGCGGAGCCGGTGGCGCCGCCGGCGCCGGATCGTGGCCCGCGGCACCGGGCTGGCCGTACTCGGTCCGGGGCTGGCCGTTCGCCAGGTGGTGGACCGGGGTACCCGGATCGGCGTCGGGCAGGACGAGGACGGGTGGTTCGCCGTCCTCGCCGTCGGGCCCGGCTCCGGCGTCTGGGGCAACGGCAACGGCGGTCGCAGCGGCGGGATCCGGCTGGACCGGCTGGCCGCGGTGCTCACCGACGCCGCCGTACCGGTGTCCTCGGTCTCCGTGGTCAGCCAGTGCGTACCGGCCCCGAACGCGGTCCTGGACCGGCAGTCGCGCGCCGCCCAGTCGTACCGGCAGCTCCTGCACAACGACCTGGTCCTGGCCGACCAGGCGGTCTGGGTGGCGGTCCGGCTGTCGGCGGCCGATGCCACCGACGCGGCGGCCAGCCGCGGCGGCGGGCTCGACGGGGTCGACCGGGCCATCGCGGCCGCCCTCGGTCGGGTCGGCAAGACGCTGGCCGCCGCCGACCTGTCCACGCGGGTCCTCGATCCCGGCGCGCTGACCGACGCCCTGGCCACTTCCAGCGGCCTGGCCGGCGGCGGGTCACCGCCCGGCGCGGAGGAATGGACCGCCTGGTACGCCGGCGGGATCGGCAACGTCGGTTTCTGGCTCACCCGCTGGCCGAAGGGGCCGGTGGCGGAGCTGTTCGGCGCCCTGACCCGGGTACCGGCGGCGCTGGTCAGCATGGCGGTCACCCTGTACCCGCCCACAGCCGACGGGCAGCTTCGGGTCGCGTGCCTGGTCCGGGTCGCCGCCGAACCGGCGGTGCTGGCCAAGGCGGCCGGCGACGTCGTGGCCGCCGCCCGGCAGGTCGGGGCCCGGCTGCGCCGGTTGGACGGCGAGCACGGGCCGGCCACGTACGCGACGCTGCCGACCGCGGCGGGTACCCGATGAGCCGCCCGTACCACCTGGCCGACCGGGCCGCGCTCGCCCAGGTCACGCTCCCGTCCGTACCGGCGGGCGTGGTCGTCGGGCGGGACCAGCGGCGCACCCCGACGGTACTGCGGCTCTTCCAACCCGAGCCGGTCCAGGCCGTCCTCGTCGGCCGCTGGTGGGCCGCGCGGATGCTGGTCTTCCGGGCGCTCGGGGTCGGTGCCCGGGTCGTTGTGCGTACCGCCTGGCCCGAGCAGTGGCAGGGGCTGGGTGAGGAGGCCACCAACCGCACCGACCGGCTGGCCGTCATCCCGGTCGGGTCGGTGGCGGCGGTACCGGCCCGGATGGACGAACCGGCGTTGCACGTGGTGGACCTGGGTACCGAGGCCGGGCCGCAACGCGCCCACCTGGGCCCCTGGCAGGCTCAGCTCACCGTCCTGCCCGGCCTGGTCCCGGCCGGTCTGCCGGTCCTGGCCGGAGCCCAGGTGAGCGTGTTCCAGCGGGTATCGGCGCCCGAGGCCGGCCTGGCGGCCGACGCGTTGGGCCTGAGCGCCGAGGTGGCCGGCCACCTGACGCTGACCCCCGACGACGGGCTGATCCTGTACGGCGACGGGACCGTCCGGTACGCCACCGTCGGGCCGACCGACATCGAGCGGCAACTGCTCGGCCCGCCCCAGGCCGGCTAGGACGTCCCGGATGGCCAGCGCCTCACGGGTGGCTGGCGCGTCAGGGGTGGATAGCGCGGATCCACTCGTACGCGCCGGACACCCACGCGGCCAGGGGTACCACGGCGACGATCAGCACGATCTCGCCGATGTCGAGCAGCCGGCCCCACACCGGGGAGATCCGCCGGCCGGTGACGGCCAGCCCGTACACCAGGGCCACGATCGCGATCAGCAGCAGGATCGCGGGAATGACCGCCACCCGTACCACCGGGGTGGACGCGGCGGCGAACGCCGCGCTGGCCAGCGCCAGCCCCCCGGTGCCGGCGATCAGGAGGCTCAACCGCTGCCGGCGCCCGGACAGCGGCCGGGCCCGCAGCAGCAGCAGGAGCGCGAGGACCGTGCACAGCAGCAGCCCGGCCGGCCCGCCCCCGGTCGCCAGGGTCAGCTCGGCGCCGACCAGCACCAGGCAGACCGTACCGATCAGGCCGGTCAGGATCTCCTCGGCGCGGTCGCTGCGGGCCAGGATCTGCAGCCCGTCCACCGTCTCCACGTCGGCCTTCAGCTCCTCGGGCCGGCTGGGTACCGACGGGATCGGCAGTCGGGCCAGCCGGTAGGCGAACATCGGCAGGGCCGGGAGCAGCCCGAACACGATGGCCGCGAGCACCGCGCCGGCGGCCGCCGCGGGTACCCCGAAAACCAGGCAGATCGACGCCCCCACCACCAGTGCCAGACCGGCGCCGCTGGCGCCGACGAACAGGCCGGTCGCCTCGCCCGTGGCGACGGTGGCGATCGCCGCGAACGCCACCAGGGCGGTCGCCCCGGTCAGCACGTGCGGCGCGGCCAGGCTGTGCCAGGTCCGGCCGCCGGCCAGCAGCATGAGGCCGCCGACCGTCGCGTAGGCCAGCGCGACCAGGCCGAGCAGGACGCTGGCGCGGCCGTCACCGAACGCGCGGGCCAGCACCGTGGCGGCCACCACCAGGGCGAGCGCGGCGGTCAGGCCGACCACCCCCACGGTCAGCGCGGACGCGCCGGCGAAGAACATCGCCGCCGCGCCGCCCAGCAGCGCCAGGGTCGCGAAGGTCACCGCGAAGCGGCGGGTCGCGTCCGGCGCCCAGCGCCCGGTCCGGCGCTGGGTCGCGGTGGCGACCGCGTCGACCACGTCATCGAAGATCAGTTCTTCGGCAGCTCCTCCCCGGCGTAGCGCAGCAGGGTGGGCAGCAGGGTGGCGAGCGGTACGTTCGCGGGCAGCGCCAGATCGACCCGGGTCGCCGGTGCGACGATCGTCACCCGGCTCAGTTCGGCGTTGACGGTGCTGGCCAAGAGTCTTCCTCCTCGGGCGCGGTACCTGTGCCGAGGGGAGAGTACCTACGATGTCGGGTGCGCATGGTCCGCCCAGCCGATCGGGGAGGAACACGGGGACATGAGTACCGTCGTATTCCGGAGGCCGCCGCGCCGCCGTGGACCATCCGTACCCCGCGGTGAACTGCTGCTGGAGTCCCCGCCCGAGCTGCCCGAGCAGCTTCCCCGGGGGCTGGGCCCGCTGCTGATGATCCTGCCGATGCTCTGCGGCGTCGGCGCGATGGCCTTCCTGTACGCCGGCAAGGGTGGCGGCCCGGTGACCTGGGTCGCCGGTGGCCTGTTCGGCGTCTCCATGCTGGGCATGGCGGTCGGGACGATGGGCGCCGGGGGCGGGGAGAAGAAGGCCGAACTCGACGCCGACCGCCGCGACTACATGCGGCACCTGGCCCAGTCCCGCCGGCGGACCCGCCGGGCCGCCGCCCAGCAACGGGCCGCGCTGGCCTGGCGGCACCCGGAACCGGACACGCTGTGGTCGGTGGCCGCGTCCAGCCGGATGTGGGAGCGGCGGACCACCGACGACGACTTCGCCGAGGTACGCGTCGCGATCGGCCCGCAGCGGCTGGCCATCTCGATCGTCACACCGGAGACCAAGCCGGTCGAGGACCTCGAACCGATGACCGCGATCGCGCTGCGCAGGTTCGTCCGCGCCCACTCGACCATCCCCGACCTGCCGATGGCGGTGTCGCTGCGCTCGTTCAGCCGGATCGCGCTGCGCGGGGACCGGGGTACCACGCTGGACCTGGTGCGTTCGATGCTCTGCCAGACGGCCAGCTTCCACGCGCCCGACGACATGATCATCGCGGTGGTCGCGGCCGAGGAGCGGCTGGCCGAGTGGGACTGGGTGAAGTGGCTGCCGCACGCCCAGTACGCCCGGCGTACCGACGGGGCGGGCGCGGTCCGGCTGGTCTTCGGTTCGATGGGTGAGCTGGAGGGGCTGCTCAGCGACGAGCTGGCGGCCCGGCCCCGGTTCAGCACCGAGGCCAAGCCGCTGACCACCGCCCCGCACGTGCTGGTCGTCCTGGACGGCGGGGAGGTACCGCCGACCAGCCAGCTACTCGGGGTCGGCCTGCTCGGCAGCACCGTGGTGGACCTGTCCGGCGCGGTACCCCGCGACGCCGGGCGCTGGCTGCTGGCCCTGGAGGTCGACGCCACCACGATCCAGGCCAACCGGGGCAACGCGGTGACCCCGCTGGGCCGCCCGGACCGGATGAGCCTGCCGCAGGCCGAGGGGCTGGCCCGCCAGCTCGCCCCGTACCGGCTGTCCCAGCAGACCGTCGCCGAGGAGCCGATGGCGCGCAGCATGGAGCTGCCCGACCTGCTGGGCATCGGCGACGCGGCCGCGGTCGACACGTCAAGGAGGCGGCGCTGGAGGGCATGGGCCCGCACGGCCTGGTCGTCGGCGCCACCGGTTCGGGCAAGTCGGAGCTGCTGCGTACCCTCGTGGCGGCGCTGGCGGTCACGCACTCCTCCGAGGCGCTCAACTTCGTCCTGGTCGACTTCAAGGGCGGGGCCACGTTCGCCTCGCTGGACGTGCTGCCGCATACCAGCGCCGTCATCACCAACCTGTCCGACGAGCTGCCGCTGGTGGACCGGATGCGCGACGCGGTGGCCGGGGAGATGGTGCGCCGGCAGGAACTGCTGCGCTCGGCCGGCAACTACGTCAGCCGGCACGAGTACGAGAAGGCCCGGCTGGCCGGGGAACCGCTGGAACCGTTGCCCAGCCTGCTGGTCATCGTCGACGAGTTCAGCGAGATGCTGGTCGAGAAGCCGGACTTCATCGACCTGTTCCTGCAGATCGGCCGGATCGGCCGGTCGATCGGGGTACACCTGCTGCTGGCCTCGCAGCGCCTGGAGGAGGGCAAGCTGCGCGGGCTGGACACCTACCTGTCGTACCGGATCGGGCTGCGGACCTTCTCGGCGGTGGAGAGCCGGATCGTGCTGGGCGTACCGGACGCGTACGAGCTGCCCCAGGCGCCCGGGCACGGATACCTCAAGAGCGGTACGGCGATGATGCTGCGGTTCCGGGCGGCGTACGTGTCCGGCCCGTACCGGCCGCCGGGCCTGGCCCAGCGCGGCTCGGCGGTGGTACAGCGGCAGGTCGCCCCGTACACGGTCCGGCCGGTACCGCTGCCGGAACTGGCTCCTGAGCCGGTCGCCGAGCAGCCGGCGGTGGAGTCCGGCAAGCAGACCAGCATGCTCGATGTCATCGTCAACCGGCTGCGCGGCCAGGGCCGCCCGGCCCACCAGGTGTGGCTGCCGCCGCTGGACGAGCCGCCCAGCCTGGACGAGCTGCTGCCGCCGCTGGCCGTGGACGAGCGGCTGGGCCTGCACGCGGCCGGCCCGGGCCGGGGCCGGTTGAGCGCACCGGTCGGGATCGTGGACCGCCCGTTCGAGCAGCGCCGCGACCCGATGATGGTGGAGCTGGACGGGGCCGGCGGCAACGTGGTCATCGTCGGCGGGTCGCAGTCGGGCAAGAGCAGCATGCTGCGCTCGCTGCTGTGCGGGCTGGCGCTGACCCACACGCCGGCCGAGGTGCAGTTCTTCTGCCTGGACTTCGGCGGTGGCGCGCTGCGGGCGCTGGAGGGCCTGCCGCACCTGTCCGGGGTCGCGGGACGGCGCGACGCCGAGGCGGTACGCCGTACCGTCGCCGAGGTCGCCGCGCTGCTGGATGACCGGGAGGCCCGGTTCGCCGCGCTGGGCATCGACTCCATCGCCACGTACCGGCGCCGCCGGGCCACCGGCGAGATCACCGACGACCCGTTCGGCGACGTGTTCCTGGTCATCGACGGCTGGGGGGTACTCACCCACGACTACGAGGAGCTGACCGATACCATCACGGGCCTGGCCAACCGGGGGCTGGGCTTCGGGATCCACGTGATCCTGACGGCGGTGCGCTGGGCCGAGATCCGGATCAGCGTCCGGGACCTGCTCGGTACCCGGCTGGAGCTGCGCCTGGGTGAGCCGGCCGAGTCGGAGATCGACCGCCGGGCGGCGGCGAACGTCCCCGAGAAGACGCCCGGTCGCGGCCTGACCAAGGACAAGCTGCACTTCCTGGCCGCACTGTCGCGAGTGGACGGTGGGCACGGGGTGGAGGACCTGTCCGAGGCGACCACCGCGCTGGTGGCGCAGATCCGGCAGGCCTGGCCGTACCGGCCGGCGCCGAAGGTACGGCTGCTCCCGCGCCAGTTCTCGGTCACCGACCTGGCCCGCATCGTCGACCCGGCCCGCCCCGGCATCGCGATCGGCGTCAACGAGACGCACCTGGCGCCGGTACACCTGGACCTGGCCGACGAGCCGCACCTGATCGCGTTGGGCGACGCGGGCAGCGGCAAGACGAACCTGTTGCGGCTGATCGCCCGTACCGTCGCCGGGCGGTACACCCCGGACCAGGCCCGCCTGGTCGTGGTGGACTACCGGCGCAACCTGCTCGGTGCCGTGGAAGGCGAGCACGTGCTGGAGTTCGCGGCCAGCGCGCAGACGCTGACCGATACCATCGCCTCGGTACGCGGAGCGATGCTCAACCGGCTGCCCGGCCCGGACGTGACCCGCGAGCAACTGCGCAACCGCAGCTGGTGGCACGGCCCCGAGCTGTACGTCCTGGTCGACGACTACGACCTGGTCGCCAACGTCGGCAACAACCCGCTCAGCGCGCTGCTGGACCTGCTTCCGCAGGCCCGCGACATCGGCCTGCACCTGATCGTGACCCGCCGCTGCGGCGGGGCCGCCCGGGGCAACCTGCGGCCCAGCGCCCAACCGCCCGGCCGCGGTCACCTGGTCCGGCGCGGCGACGGCACCCAGCTCATCCAGCTGGCCTGGACCGAACCCTGACCGCTGCGGTGACCGGGCCGGGACCGACCCTGGAACTCCGCTGGGACGGCGGTTTCGGGGCTGCGCGCAAATGCCGGCATCGTCTACGGTAGCGATGACGTACGACCGGGGTCGGGGGCCCATGCCTAGCCGCGGTGAATGTCAGACGGTCCGCAATACAAACATTCGAAGGGTGACGGGCATGAGCGGAATCGAGGTCAATGCCGCGACTCTGCACGGCGCGGCAAACGACGTGCGGGCAACCCGCGCGGAGGTCGACGGTGAACTCAAGACGTTGCTTGGGGTCGTCCAGGACCTTGGCGCCGCGTGGCAGGGTGACGCGTCGACCGGGTTCCAGAACCTGATGGGGCGGTGGCACCAGGACGCGACCAAGCTGCTGCACGCGATGGACGAGATCGCCGACCTGCTGGACAAGTCGGGGACCGTGCACACGAGCAACGACCAGCAGCAGCAGGACGCGTTGAACCGAATCCACCAAGCGCTGAACCCGTGACGGTCGGGGAGGACCAGAAGCGATGACCATCAAAGTCAACTACGCGGCGCTCGAGCAGGCGCACACCCAGATGCAGACCACCTCGCGGCGGCTGGACGAGAAGCTGGACACGCTGCGGTCGGCGCTGCAGCGCCTGGACTGGGCCGGTAACGACGCGGCGGCCTACCAGGCGCAGCAGGCGGCCTGGGACTCGGCGGTCAAGGACATCAACGCGATCCTCAACGAGATCGGGGTCGCGGTCGGGATCGCCAAGGAGAACTACCTGAGCACCGAGATGAGCAACGCCAAGGCGTGGGGCGGCTGATCCTCCGCCCGGACAACCTCGCCCGCCACCGTCGAGACGGTGGCGGGCGAGGTGTTTCAGCGCCGGGTTAGCTCGCGGTCCAGGGCGGCGCCGGGCCGCCAGCCGCGGGCCCGGCCGCGGCGCAGCACCGGGCGCACCAGCAGCAGCAGACCGGCCAGCAGGATCCCGGCGGGCGCGATCCAGGCGGCGGCACGTTTGGCGCCGGCCAGCGGATCGGTGGCCGGGTGTTGCGGGGGTACCGGCGGCGGAGCCGCCAACCGCACGTCGGCGCGCGGATCCAGGATGGTGCCCAGCGCCCGGTACGGGTTGACCACGCCGTACCCGACCTGAGGGTTGTACCCGTCCGGGGGTGCGTCGGCGGTCAGTTCGATCCGTCGGCGGATCTGGGCGACCGTGGCGGTGGGCAGGTACGCGCGCAGCAGCGCGGCCACCCCCGACACGTACGCGGCGGCGAAGCTGGTCCCGCCGGCCTCGTCGGTCCCGTACCCGGCCCCCTGCGGCGCCGGCCCTTCGATCTTGACCCCGGGCGCGGCGACATCCACATAGGTGCCGCTGACCGAGGAGTCGGCGTGGGTACCGTCCTCGTTGATCCCGGCCACCGCGATCACCCCGTCGTACGCGGCCGGGTACACCGGTTGGCCGGCCGTCACCGAGCCGACGTTGCCCGCCGCGGCGACCACCACGACGTTGTGGCTCAGCGCGTAGGTGATGGACTGCGCCAGGTACTCGGTCGGGTCGGTGTGCAACGACAGGTTGATCACGCCGGCCCCGTGGTCGACCGCGTACCGGACCCCATCGCCGATCCGTTTGGGCATCTCCGGGTCATTGGACGCGTTCTGGTCCGGGAGCACCCGGATCGGCATGATCTTGGCGTCCGGCGCGACCCCGTAGAACGTGGACTCCGCGGTGTGGACCCGGCCCGCGATGATCGCCGCGACCAGCGTGCCGTGGGTGTTGTCGCAGCCCGCCTTGGGGTTGGCCGGCACCATGTTGACCCCGGGGAGCAACTGGCCGGCGAGCTTCGGGTGGGTGCCGGAGATGCCCGAGTCGATGACCGCGACGACCACCCCGCTGCCGGTGCTCATCGGCCACGCCAGCTCCGGCTGGAGCCGGTGCAGCGGCCACGGCACGTGGTCGAGGGTCTCGGTGCGCTTGTCGCCGCACTCGATGCCGGCCGGAGGGTACCCGGGCGGGATCCCGCCCGGAGTACCGCAGGTCACCGGGAACGGGGTCGAAGCTGTCGGCCCCAGGCGGTAGGGTCTGCCCGTCGCACCTGGGGAGGGGAGGCCAGCGGTGGCTGTCGGTCGGCTCACGGGGGCGGCTGCCCGCGTCCTCGGGTTTCTCGCCGTGCTGGCGACTGTGGCCACCGTGGCGCTGCCCGCGGTACCGGCCGCCGCCGAGGACGTACAGGCGTTGCAGTGGCACCTGTCCGCGCTGGACATCGCCGCCGTCCACAAGATCACCACGGGGCAGGGCGTCGTGGTGGCGGTCCTCGACTCCGGTGTCCAGGCCGACCACCCGGACCTGGCCGGGCAGGTGCTCGACGGCACCGACCTCACCCCCGAGAACCGCACGCACGGTCGCAACGACGAGCAGAACCACGGCACCGGGGTGGCCGGGCTGATCGCGGCCAGGGGCGGAGCGGGTCACGCGCTGGGCGTCGCGCCGGGCGTCAAGATCCTGCCGGTCCAGGTCAACATCGGCCTGCCGCCCAACAACGTGCCCGAGGGCATCCGGTGGGCGGTCGACCACGGCGCGAAGGTCATCAACATCTCCAGCGGCGTACCCGACGTCACGCCCGAACAGACCGGCGCGGTGGCCTACGCCCTGGCCCACGACGTGGTGGTGGTGGCCGCGGTCGGCAACACCACCGAGGGCGACAGCGGGGTCCTCTCACCGGCCGCCATCCCCGGTGTGCTCGCGGTGGCCGGCACCGACCGCAGCGGCGCCGGGTGGTCCGGCAGCGTGCAGGGACCGTCCGTGACCATCGCCGCGCCCGCCGCCGACGTCGAGACCCTGGCCAGCCACTTCGCCAGCGGCCGGCCGGGCGGGTACATCAAGGTCAGCGGGACCAGTGCCGCCGCGCCGATCGTGGCCGGAGCCGCCGCACTGGTCCGGGCCCGGTACCCGCAACTGCACGTCGCCGACGTCATCAACCGGCTCATCGTGACCGCCGACGATGCCGGTGCCCCCGGCCGGGACCCGGTGTACGGGTACGGCCGCCTCAACATCCTCAAGGCGCTGACCGCCGACGTAGCGCCGGTGACCGGCAACCCGCTGACCGCCCCGTCCAGGCCGGCGGCGGCGAGCGCCCGGAGCGCCGGCCCGGGCACCGGTCTGCTCGTCGCGGCCGGCGTCGGGGTTGTCGTGCTCGTGGTGCTCGTCCTGGTGCTCGTGCTGGTGCTGCGGCGCGGCCGGCCGTCCGGGGTACCACGGCGGTGAAACCCGGTTGGGCCACCGAGGACGACGTGGCGCCCGACCCGCCGGCGGCGGTCGAGCCGGCCTCGTGGGGGCCGGACGACCCGCTGCTGCTGCCCCGGACCGGGCGGCGGACCGTGGCCGCGGAACCGCCGGTCCGGCGGCGCCGGCTCTGGGCGCGGCTGCTGGTGTTCGCCGGGGTGCTCCTGGTGGTGCTCAGCGCCGGTACCCTCGTCGGAATCAGAGTGCTGCTCGACCGGTACACCGGCACGGTCGACCAGCAGCCGATGCTCGGCGGCGCCGCCGCCGTACCCGCCCCGGCCAAGGGCCACGCCGCGTTGGACGGGCCGCTGAACCTGCTCCTGGTCGGGGTGGACGAGCGGACCGCGTACGACGACCCGGGCGGCACCCGGGCCGACTCGATCATCGTGCTGCACGTCGACGCCGAGCACCGGCACGGATACCTGCTGTCGGTGCCCCGGGACACGCTGGTCGCGATCCCGCCGTTCCCCAAGACCCGCTTCGCCGGCACCCACGAGAAGATCAACGCCGCGTTCGAGTACGGCAGCGACAACGGCGGCGGCCGGGCCGGGGGCTTCGAGCTGCTCGCCACGACCGTGCACAACGTCACCGGGATGAGCTTCAACGCCGGGGCGATCGTCAACTTCGCCGGCTTCGAGTCGGTCGTCCAGGCGCTGGGCGGGGTGTCCATGTGCATCGACCAGAAGGTCACCTCGATCCACCTCAACACCGAGGGCAAGGACCTGAAGAAGGGCGGTTCCCCGGCGGTGTACCTGCCCGGCTGCCGGCACCTGGAGCCCTGGCAGGCCCTGGACTACGTACGGCAGCGCCACCTCAAGGGCGGCGACTACGACCGGCAGCGGCACCAGCAGCAGTTCCTCAAGGCCATCGCGAAGCAGGCCCTGGCCAACGGGGTGTCCGACCCGGTGGCCCTGGACCACGTGCTGCTCGCCGCCGGCCGCACCCTGACCGTCGACCCCGGTACCGCCTCGCTGACCGACTGGCTGTTCCTGCTCAAGGGCATCGGCGCGGACGGGCTGACCCTGTTGCGGACCAACGCCGGCGGATACGACTCGGTGAACTGTCCGGACGGGCACAGCTGCGAGCAGTTGAGCCCGGACAGTCTGCAGATGTTCGCCGCCGCCCGGGACGACCGGCTGCCCGACTTCATCGCCGCGCACCAGAGCTGGGTGGCGGGGGACACGTGATGGACGGGGGACGGCGGTTGCGCATCGCGATGGTGGTCGCCAGCGAGTACGAGTCCGACGCCCGGGTGCGGCGGCAGGCCGAGGCGCTGGCCGAGCGCGGGGACGAGGTGACCGTACTCGCGCTGGACGCCCCGGGTCTGGAGCGGGAAACGGTCGTGGACGGGGTGCGCGTGGTGCACCTGCCGGTCGCCAAGTACCGGGGCGACTCGACCTCGGCGTACCTGCGCCTGTACGCCGGC
>VAXX01000107.1 GCA_005885115.1 Actinomycetota bacterium
GTCGCTGGCCAGATAGAAACCGTTCGATCCGCGACCGACCACGAGCGGCGAGTTGCGGCGGGCGCCGACCACCACGTCCGGCTCGGCCGCGTCGATCGCGAGCAGGGTGAACGCGCCGGCCAGGCGGGTGCAGACCCGGCGCATCGCGGCGGCCAGCGAGCCGGCGGCCGGCAGCTGCGCGGCGAGCAGATGAGCCACGCATTCGGTATCCGTGTCCGAGGCGAACTCCACCCCGCCCGCCTCCAGTTCGGCGCGCAGCTTGGCGAAGTTCTCGATGATCCCGTTGTGGATCACCGCGATCCGCCCGTCCATCGACGTATGCGGATGTGCGTTGCGATCGGTCGGGCCGCCGTGCGTGGCCCACCGGGTGTGACCGATCCCGGTGGTACCTTCCCCGATGTCCGGTACGTCCAGCTCGGCCAGCGCCTTCTCCAGGTTGGCCAGCTTGCCGGCGCGCTTCTCGGTCAGCAGCCGGCCCCGGCTCTGTACGGCCACGCCCGCCGAGTCATAGCCCCGGTACTCCAGCCGCCGCAGCCCGTCCAGCACGATGCCCAGCGCCGGCCGGGCGCCGGTGTACCCCACGATCCCACACATGCTCCGTACGGTAGCGGAGTTCCGCGCAGGACGCCTGCGCAGAGTCGGCTTCTTCGCGCAACCGTTCTGCTCACAGAAACCGGTACGATCGGGCAGAAATCTCGTGGGGCGGCGCCGCCAAACACGACGTCACCCCACGAAACGCCTCACGGCACCGCGAGTGCGGAAACGATCTGCTGCTGGTGGTGCCCCGGGTTGGTGCCGTCGTCGTACGTACTGACGAAGGTCGCGTAGTCGACGCCCCCGGAGGGCGCCACGACGTTGCCGAAGTAGTCACCGATGAACGTGGTCAGGCAGCTCGCGCACCCCGAGTGCGGAGAGTCGAGCTGTGGGTCGAAGGTGTGCGCGCTGATCCGGACGTTGTGCCCGATCGGACCCAGCGCCGGACGGTAGAACTGGACGCTGGCGTTGACGCAGTAGTTGGTCGCGCCGTACGGCGGCAGGCTGCCGGCGTAGTTCGGGTTGACGGTGTCCAGCGCCAGGCCGGCCGCGGCCGCCTCGGTGCTGCCGGCGGCGGGGCAGGGCAGCCGGCGGTCGTAGAAGTTGACGCTGACCGTACCGCTGCGGGCGACCGCCAGGTTGGGCTGGAACTCGTCCACGGCACTGGCGTTGTCGTTGACCCGTACCGGCGCGGACCAGGTCGTACCCCCGTCGTACGAGGCGGTCAGCTCGACGTTGCCCACGCCGGCCGAGTAGTCCTCGTACGCCACGTACAGCGGGTACCGGCCGCCGACCAGGGTCTGTCCGACCGCGAAGGTGTTCTCGATGCCGTCCCGGAACGTCGTGTTCGGGTACATGCCCGGCGGCGGCGTGATGTTCACCGCCGGCTTACCGAGCACCGACCACGTGACGCCGCCGTCGGTGGACCCGACCGCCGCGATCGTGACGCAGCAGAACCCCTTCTTCGGATTGAAGTTCGTCATCGTCGTGTAGACCGTGCCGTCCGGCGCGACGTGCGGCAGCAGGTACGTGTTGCCCTGCGGGCTGTGCGGCGGCTGCGGCAACGGTTGCGGCGCCGACCACGCGGTGTGCGTACCGTCGGCGCGGGCGTCGGCGAAGGACACCATCGGTACCGGCGTCAGCGTGTGGAAGTTCACCCACATCGCGTAGATCCGGTTGTAGTGCGGGCTCGCCGGGTTGGTGTCGATGGTGATCCACTGCTTGTCCGGCTCGTTGCCGATGCTGTCGTACGTGGCCACGAAGTCGGGCCGCCCGCCGCGCGTGGTGATCCACTGCCGGGCGGTGCTCGCGCCGTGCGGGCGTACCGAGACCGCGACGACCTCGGCCGGCTGCACCGGGTTGGGCTCGCGCGAGGTGCCGATGGAGAAGTTGTGGGTACCGTCGGCGTTGTAGAAGAACTGGTACCCCAGCACGAACTCGTAGTAGTTGCCGAACCCGTCGAACGCGCCCACCGGATCGGTGTTGTCGGTCCAGCCCTCGTACCCGGGGATGTGTCCGGACACCGGCCAGGTACGCCCGCCGTCGAACGACTCGTAGAAGCCGAGCAGGTGGTTGTACCCCTCGGCGCTGACGAACCACTTCGACGACCCGATCAGATGGTTCGGGTTGGTCGGGTCGACCCGCAGGTCGGACTCCGAGTGGCTCTTGACCAGCATCGGCCCGGCCGCCGGGTACCCGGGGTTGCTGCCGGCCTGGGTCGGATAGGGCCCGAGGTCCTCGCCCGTCGTTGCGCCCGGGCAGGACGACATCCCGCTGTACCCGTCGACCGGGCCGTTGCTGGTGAAGTACGGCACCTCGGGCCGGTAGCAGCTCACCGCCCCGCCGGTCGCATCGACGTTGGTCACCTGGTTGGCGGTGAAGCTCGCCGCGTAGCTGGCGTCGCTCTGCGCGCCGGGCGCGGCCCCGGCCGGGGCGGACGCACCCGCGAGCCAGCCGGCGAGGGCCACGGGCAGGAGCAACAGGACGGTACGACGTGGTTGCATGAGCACCTCCTGAGGTCGCGTCCTTGCGAACCTGGGTAGCTCGCCTCAGGCTACGCCCAGCCGGGCCAAGACCCTATCGACCGCGTCGTCCGGAGTATCGGCGTGCTCGACTCCCGGCACCGGCCGCCCGTCCGCGTCGAGCACCCGCCAGCCGCCAAGCACCACCACCGGTACGCCGCCCCGGCGCATCGCCAGCGCGACCTCGCTCAACGTCCCCCACGACCCGCCGACCACGAGTACCGCGTCCGCGCTGTTCACCAGCACCGCGTTGCGGGCCTCGCCGAGGCCGGTGGCGACGGTCACCGACGCCTCGGGCGCGCGGGCCAGATCGGGGCGGAGGGCGACCACGAGCCCGTCGCGCGAACGGGCACCGGCCGCGACCGCGGCCATCACCCCGGTACCGCCGCCGCACAGGACGATCGCGCCACGGGCCGCGAGCAGTGCTCCGATCCCGTACGCCCGCTCTCGTTCCAGATCGGTGCACTCGGCCGGGCCGCAGACGGCGACCTGGTACGCCACCGGTCAGACCGGGCTGGCGGCGTGCACCAGTCCGGCGATCCGCTCGGCGACCGTACGCGCGACCGCCTCGGTGGGCGCCTCGACCATCACCCGGACCAGTTGCTCGGTACCGGACGGGCGCAGCAGGATCCGGCCGGCCTCACCGAGCTCAGCCTCGGCCTGCGCGACCGCGGCCCGTACCGGCTCGGCGGTGGCGGCGGCCGCCCGGTCCGCGACCGGGACGTTGATCAGCACCTGCGGCAGCTTGGTCACCACCGAGGCCAGCTCGGTCAGCGGCTGCCCGGCGACGGCGACCCGGGCCAGCAGGTGCAGGCCGGTGAGGATACCGTCGCCGGTCGTCGCGTACGCCGGCATGACCACGTGCCCGCTCTGCTCGCCACCGAGGGCGTACCGGCCGGCGCGCAGCGCCTCCAGGACGTACCGGTCGCCGACCTTGGTCTCCACCATCGTGATGCCGGCGGCGCGCATCGCCAGCTTGAGCCCTAGGTTGCTCATCACCGTCGCGACCAGCGTGTCGGCGGTCAGCGCGCCCTGCTCCCGCAGGGCCAGCGCCAGGATCGCCAGGATGTGATCCCCGTCGATCTCCGCGCCGTCGGCGGTGACCGCGAGGCAGCGATCGGCGTCACCGTCGTGGGCGATGCCCACGTGCGCGCGGTGCTCGACCACCGCGGTCCGCAGCGAGCCGAGATGGGTGGAGCCGCAGCCGTCGTTGATGTTCAGGCCGTCGGGCGCCGCGTGGATCGCGACCACATCGGCTCCCGCGGCGGTGTACGCGGCCGGAGCCACGTCCGAGGCCGCGCCGTTCGCGCAGTCCACCACCACCCGCAGCCCGTCCAGCCGGTGCGGAGTCGCCTCGACCAGGTGCTTCACGTAGTGCTCGGCGCCGTCCAGCAGGTCGTGCATCCGCCCCACGCCCGGCCCGGTCGGCCGGTTCCAGCCGGCGCCCAGCGCCGCCTCGATCCGCTCCTCGGTCTCGTCGGGCAGCTTGTGCCCGCCGGCGGCAAAGAGCTTGATGCCGTTGTCCGGCATGGGATTGTGCGACGCCGAGATCATCACGCCGAGGTCGGCCTGTACCTCCCCGGTCAGGTACGCCACGCCCGGCGTCGGCAGTACGCCCAGCCGGATCACCGTCGCGCCCGCGCTCGCCAGCCCGGCCACCACGGCCGCCTCGAGCATCTCGCCACTGGCCCGGGGATCCCGACCGACCACGGCCACCGGAGGCCGACCGAGTCCCTGCTCGGCCAGCGTATGCGCGGCGGCCACCGCCACCGACAGGGCCAGTTCCGGGGTCAGGTCGGCGTTCGCCCGCCCGCGTACGCCGTCGGTGCCGAACAGCCGACCCATCGCAGAACCTCCGGAAAGAGAAACCGGGCACGCCAGCCTACGGGAGAGGCGGCGTGCCCGGATCGAGACGTGCTTAGCGCTTCGAGTACTGGGGAGCCTTGCGCGCCTTCTTGAGACCGTACTTCTTGCTCTCCGTCACGCGGGCGTCGCGGGTCAGGAAGCCGGCCTTCTTCAGCGCCGGACGCAGGTCCGGGTCGTACTCGCACAGCGCACGGGCGATCGCCAGGCGCAGCGCGCCGGCCTGACCGGTGGTCCCGCCGCCGCGCAGGTTCGCGTGTACGTCGACATTCTCGATCTTCTCGGTGATCACCAATGGCTCGCGTACGAGCTGCTGGTGCACCTTGCTCGGGAAGTAGCTCTCGATCGGCCGCCGGTTGAGCGTGAAGCTGCCCGTACCCGGCACGAGCCGGACCCGGACGATCGCCTCCTTGCGCCGGCCCACGGTCTGGATCGGCCGGTCCCCCCGGGGCGCGCGCGCCACCGGAGCGGGCGCGGCCGCCTCGGCGAACGCCGTCGGGCTCGGGGTTTCGGTGTCCGTCACAGCGTTCTCACTCACTGGGCAACCTGCTTGATCTCGAACGGCTTGGGCTGCTGGGCCGCGTGCGGGTGCTCGCTGCCGGCGTACACCTTGAGCTTCCTGATGAGCTGACGGCCGAGCCGGTTGTGCGGGAGCATCCCCTTGACGGCGAGCTCGATGGCCCGCTCGGGCCGCTTGGCGAGCAGCTCCTCGTAGCCGATCTGCTTGAGCCCGCCCGGGTAACCCGAGTGGCGGTAGGCGACCTTGGTCTGGCGCTTGTTTCCGGTCAGCGCGACCTTGCCGGCGTTGATCACGATCACGAAGTCGCCGGTGTCCACGTGCGGCGCGAAGACCGGCTTGTGCTTGCCGCGCAGAAGGGTCGCGGCGTGGGTCGCCAGGCGGCCCAGCACGACGTCAGAAGCATCGATCACGTGCCAATGACGCTCGATCTCACCCGGCTTCGGGCTGTACGTACCCACAGGTCTACCTTGTCTCGTCGACGGTTTGGAGCGCGATGCGGCGCGCAACGAGCCAGCGTACCCCATCCCGGGGACGCCTCAGCTATCGCACAACAGCGGTCAACGATACCCGGTACGCGCCGGCAGGGTCAAAACGGGTCCGACCCCGCCGGTCCGCCGGCGACCGTGGTACCGGTCGGCTCGACCAGCGCGTCGACGAGCGGGGCCAGTCGCCGGAGCTCCTCCAGGTGGCTGGCGCTGAGCAGGTTGAGCTTCTCCTCGCCCGCCCCGGTCAGGGTCAGCCGGACCACCCGGCGGTCCTGGTCGTCTTCGCGGTTGCGGCTGACCAGGCCGAGCTGCTCGGCGCGATCGATGAGCTGGACAGCGCTGTGGTGCCGGGTGCACAGATAGCTGGCCAGCTCACCGACGCTGGGACCGCGCGGGTCGGGGTGCCCTCGAATGGCCAGCAGCAACTGGTGCTGGGCGGAGGTGAGGCCGACCGAGGCGGCCTGGTGCTCGCTCCAGCGGAGGAACCGGCGCAGGCCGATCCGGAAGGCGAGCAGCCGTACGTAGTCAGCGGTTCTCAGATGCTCATGTGCTCGCGCCATCAAGTGACTCCCAGGGTGATAGTATCACGACATGATACAGATGCGAGGCGTCACACGGCGCTTCGCCGGCCGAAGGCACGCTCTGTAGAGGGTGGTGGAGGACATGACGACCGAGGCCATGAGGTCGCACCCCGACATCGTGGAGCTGCGGACCAGGTACGAGGCCGCGGCGGAAACGCGGACCGCTCAGGTCATTGAGGGGCTCACCTTCCTGACCGGTCTCTACCTGGCGGTCTCGCCGTGGGTGGTCGGGTTCAACCGGTTCCCGACGCTGACCGGGAACGATCTGATCACCGGCATCGCCCTGGCGGTACTCGGGCTCGGATTCGCCTCCGCGTACGGGCGCACGCACGGCATCACCTGGGTGGCACCGTTGATCGGCATATGGACGATCATCGCTCCCTGGGTGATCAGCGGTCACGTCGCCACGGCGGCGACGATCTGGAGCAACGTCGTCACCGGCGCCATCGCCGTCCTGCTCGGGTTGGGCGCGATGTCGCTCGGGATGAGGCGGCCCCGCTGAACCTGGCGCACACGGGAAGGGCGGGTCGCCGTAGCGGCGACCCGCCCTTCCCGACTTCCGGGCCGGTCAGACTCCGGTGAGCTTGCGGGACGACGGGCGCAGGTACACGGCCCAGGTCACCAGGACGCACACGGCGTAGAAGGCGATGAAGGCCACGTACGCCCCGTCCCCGGTCTTGTACGTCAGGAACGACTGCCGGAACGCGACGTTGACCAGTACCCCGCCAAATGCTCCGATCGCACCCGCGATCCCGATCAGCGCGCCGGCCAGCCGGCGCCCCTCGCGCTCGACCACCGCGGCCTCGGCGCCCCCGGTGACCGCGAGCGCGGCCTTGGCCCGGAAGATCGCCGGAATCATCTTGTACGTCGACCCGTTGCCCACGCCGGAGAACACGAACAACGAGATGAACCCGACCAGGAACAGCGACAGCGACTTCTGCTGCGAGGCGAGCAGGACGACACCGGCGCTGGCGGCCATCAGCACGAAGTTCCAGAACGTCACCACCGAGCCGCCGATCCGGTCGGCCAGCCAGCCGCCGACCGGCCGGATCAGCGAGCCGAGCAGCGGGCCGAGGAAGGTCAGGTACGCCGCGTCGATGGCGGTCTTGAACTCCGGCTTGAACTGCACCTGGAGTACCTGCCCGAAGGCGAAGCCGAAGCCGATGAACGAGCCGAAGGTACCGATGTAGAGGAACGACATGATCCAGGTGTGCGGGTCCCTCGTCGCGTCGCGCATGGCCCGCTTGTCGTTCCTGGCCTCGCTCAGGTTGTCCATGAACAGCGCGGCGCACAGCGCGGCCAGCACGATGATCGGGATGTAGACGGTGGGTACCAGCTCGGGGTGGGTCGCTCCCGCGGTGGCCAGCACGGCCAGGCCGACCAGCTGGACCACGGCCACGCCGATGTTGCCGCCGCCGGCGTTGAGGCCCAGCGCCCAACCCTTGAGCCGCTGCGGGTAGTACGCGTTGATGTTGGTCATCGAGGAGGCGAAGTTGCCGCCGCCGACGCCGGTGACCGCGGCCAGGATCATCAGCGTGGTGTACGAGACGCCGGGGTGCACCAGGATCGCGGCCGGGATCGTCGGGAGCAGCAGCAGCGAGGCGCTGACGATGGTCCAGTTCCGCCCGCCGAAGACGGCCACGGCAAGGGTGTACGGCAGCCGGAGCACCGAACCCACCAGTGCCGGTACCGCGGTCAACAGGAACTTGCCCGCCGGGTCGATGTGGTATTTCGGTCCGAGAAACAACACCATGACCGACCAGATCGTCCAGATCGAGAAGCCGATGTGTTCGGAGAAGATGGAGAAGATGAGGTTGCGCCGGGCCACCCGGGCGCCGGTGTCGGCCCAGAAGGCCGGATCCTCCGGACGCCAGTCGTCGATCCAGCGTCCCTTTCTGCGACCGATGACCTCGGTAGCCGGTATGGTTTCCACGGCGGCGATCATGCCGGCCTCCTTTGACGAACGATGTGCCGGGGACGCTAGGTAGGCGCCGTTACCCGTCGATTGATGTCATGGGTCGCTAACGCAACCGTTCCCGCACGCCCGGCCCGGGCACGTCGTGAGATTGCAGGCCAGCGCGCTGCCCCGGTGCGGTGTGAATGGCTCTTAGCAGGCCGGAAACATTCCAGATGCGTGAGCGAAACCGCCCGGTTGCACGCTTCGGACATGCCCGAGGTCGCCACGCACTGCCCGTACTGCGCGTTGCAGTGCGGCATGACGTTGCGCGCTGACGCCTCCGGCCGGGTCGAGGTCGCCCCCCGCGACTTCCCCACCAACCGCGGTGGACTGTGCCAGAAAGGCTGGACGGCCGCCGAGCTGCTCGACCATCCGGACCGGTTGACCACCCCGCTCATCGGCGGGCGACCCGCGTCGTGGCCGGCCGCGCTCGACCTGGTGGCCGAACGGATCCGCGACCTCCAGGCGCGGCACGGCCGTGACGCCGTCGCGGTCTTCGGGGGCGGCGGGCTGACCAACGAGAAGGCGTACGCACTGGGGAAGTTCGCCCGCGTCGTCCTCGGTACCCGCTACATCGACTACAACGGCCGGTTCTGCATGTCCTCGGCGGCGGCGGCCGGGATCCGCGCCTTCGGCGTCGACCGGGGGCTGCCGTTCCCGCTGGCGGACCTGGCGGGCGCGGACACGCTGGTACTCGTCGGGGCCAACGTCACCGAGACCATGCCACCGCTGGCGCGCTACCTCACCGAACAGTCCGACGCCGGCGGTACGTTGGTCGTCATCGACCCGCGGGCCACTCCGACGGCACGGCGGGCCGACATCCACCTGGCGCCGACACCGGGTACCGACATCGCGGTCGCGCTCGGGTTGCTGCACCTGGCGATCGCCGAGGGGTACCTCGACCGGTCCTATGTGGACAGTCGGACGACGGGCTGGGACGAGGTCGCCCGTACCGCCGCGGCCTGGTGGCCGGGCCGGGTCGAGCGGCTGACCGGGGTACCGGCGGCCGACCTGGAACGCACTGCCCACGCGCTGGGCCGGGCGCGACGCGCCATCATCGTCACCGGGCGCGGGGCCGAACAGCACGCCAAGGGTACGGACACGGTGTCCGCGTTCATCAACCTGGCGCTGGCGCTCGGGCTGCCCGGCCGGCCCGGCTCCGGGTACGGGTGCCTGACCGGGCAGGGCAACGGGCAGGGTGGCCGGGAGCACGGGCAGAAGGCGGACCAGTTGCCCGGGTACCGGCGGATCGACGATCCCGTTGCCCGGGCGCACATCGCGCGGGTCTGGGGAGTGTCCACTGAGGACATTCCCGGACCGGGTATCTCCGCGACCGAACTGCTGGACCGGCTCGGTACCCCCGACGGGCCGAAGGCCCTGCTGGTCTTCGGCTCCAACCCGGTCGTATCCGCCCCCCGCGCCGCCCACGTCGCGCAGCGCCTGCGGGCGCTGGATCTGTTGGTGGTGGCCGACTTCGTCCGCTCGGAGACCGCCGAGCTGGCCGATGTCGTCCTGCCCACCGCGCAGTGGGCCGAGGAGGACGGCACGATGACCAACCTGGAGGGTCGGGTGCTTCGCCGCCGGGCCCTCCGCAAGCCACCTCCAGGCGTGGGGACAGACCTGGAGGTGTTGGCCGGGCTCTGCGCCCGGCTCGGGTACGGCGGACGGTTCGATGTGGACCCGGGCGCCGTGTTCGAGGAGCTGCGGCGTGCCTCGGCGGGAGGCCCGGCCGACTACGCCGGCGTGACCTGGGAGCGGATCGACGCGGACAATGGCGTGTTCTGGCCGTGCCCCGAGGACGACCGCCCCGGTACGCCGCGGCTCTTCACCGACTCCTTCCCGACCCCGGACGGCCGGGCGCGGTTC
>VAXX01000145.1:0-1487 GCA_005885115.1 Actinomycetota bacterium
AGGGCAGGGACGGGTCGCAGCGCACGCCGTACACGTTCTGCACCCGGCGTTCGGTCGGGAGTCCGTTGTCGTCCCAGCCCATCGGGTAGAACACCGCCCTGCCGCGCATCCGTTGGTACCGCGCGACGAGATCGGTGTGCGTGTACGAGTACACCGAACCGATGTGCAGCGAGCCGGATACGGTCGGCGGGGGAGTGTCGATCGCGTACACGTCGGCCCGGTCCCTCGACCGGTCGAACGCGTACGTCCCCTCCTCCTGCCACCTGTGCGCCCAGAAGGGCTCCAGGCCCTCCAGTCCGCGCCGCCGCGTATCCCTCATGTGCCGATGCTAGGAGCCCGCGCTTCGCCGGGCGAACGGTATTGCGCCGCAGTTCTACACCAGGCTGTCCCGCCACTGCTGGTGCAGCGTGGCGTACCGGCCGCCACCGGAGACGAGCTGCGCCGGGGTGCCGTCCTCGACGATGCGGCCGGCGTCGAGCACGAGTACCCGGTCGGCGATCTCCACTGTGGACAGTCGGTGCGCGATGACGATCGCGGTGCGGTCGGCCAGGATCGTCCGCAGCGCCCGCTGCACGAGGCGCTCGGACGGGATGTCCAGCGACGAGGTGGCCTCGTCCAGGATGAGTACCGCCGGGTCGGCGAGGAACGCCCGCGCGAACGCGACGAGCTGGCGCTGCCCGGCCGAGAGCCGGCCGCCCCGCTTGTGTACCGCCGTCGCGTACCCCTCGGGAAGCGCCCGGATGAAGCCGTCCGCGCCGATCGCGGCCGCCGCCTCGACGACCTCCTCGTCGGTGGCCGACGGGCGGCCGAACCGGATGTTGTCGGCGACCGTACCGGAGAACAGGTAGTTCTCCTGGGTCACCATCACCACCGCGCGCCGCAACGTGGCGTCGGACAGCTCGCGCAGGTCCACCCCGTCCAGCCGGACCGCGCCGTGCGTCGGGTCGTAGAACCGGGACACCAGCTTGGCGATGGTCGTCTTGCCGGCCCCGGTCGCGCCCACGACCGCGAGCGTCTGCCCGGCCGGGATGTGCAGGTCGAGCTCGGGCAGGACCGGCCGGCCGGACCGGTACGCGAAGGAGACGTCGGCGAAGTCGAGCGCGCCGCGTGGCTGCGGCAGCGGCGTGGGGCGGGCCGGCTCGGGTACGCCCGGCGGCTCGTCCAGGACCCCGGACAGTTTCTCCAGCGCGGCGGTCGCCGACTGGAGCGAGTTGTAGAACTGGGACAGGTCCTGCATCGGCTCGAAGAACTTGCGCAGGTACAGCAGGAACGCCGCGAGTACCCCCACCTGGGTCTGGCCGTGCAGGACCCGGTACCCGCCATAGGTCAGCACGACGGCGATGGCCACGTTGCCGATCACCTTGATGCCCGGCGAGAACAGCGCGATCAGCCGGAAGGCGCGTAGGTTGGCCCGGCGGTAGTTGTCGTTGACCGCCTCGAAGATCTCCTCGTTGCGGGGCTCGCGCCGGAACGTCTGTACCGCCCGG
>VAXX01000145.1:1499-10327 GCA_005885115.1 Actinomycetota bacterium
GGACAGCGCCAGCAGGAACGGGAACGAGATCAGGGTCACCAGCGCCAGCGGCAGGTCCAGCAACAGCAGCGCGACCGCGACACTGAGGACCGACAGGGCCGACAGGACAAGGTCTTCGATGCCGCCGTCGAACAGTTCCGAGATCGAGTCCATGTCGCTGGTCAGCCGGGAGATCATGCGCCCCGAGGTGTACCGCTCGTGGAAGCCCACGGACAGCCGCTGGAAGTGTTGGTACACCTGGTTTCGCAGGTCGAACAGCACGGCCTGCCCGACCCGGCCGGACAGCGTGACGAAGCCGCGCTTGCCGACGTACGCGGCGATCGACGAGGCGACGAAGGCGATCCCGACCGCGATCAGTACGGAGAAGTCGCGCGGCGGGCGCAGCAGCGGCGGGATACCGCTGTCGATGCCGAGCTTGACCAGGTACGGGCCGGCCATCTCGGCGCCGCTCTGGAACAGCAGCAGCGCGACGATCGCGAGCAGCACCCGGCGGTGCGGGCGCAGCAGGGAGCCGAGCAGCGCCCGGGAACCGGCCCGTAGCCGTACCGGCGAACCGACCTCGGCCGCGGTCCGCTCCGCGTCCTCCTCGGCGGCCTTGCCCCGCCACGCTTCGACGTCGACGCTCATGCCGCCACCGTTTCCGCGGACAGCACGGCGCGGTACTCCGGCACCGTGGCGAGCAGTTCGGAGTGGGTACCCACGGCCACGATCTCGCCGTCGGACAGCAGCGCCACCCGGTCGGCCAGGGCCACGGTCGAGGGCCGGTGTACGACGATCAGCGCGGTCGTCCCGTGCAGTACCCGCGCCAGCGCCTCCTCGACCAGCGCCTCGGTGTGTACGTCCAGCGCCGACAGCGGATCGTCGAGCACCAGTACCCGGGGCTTCCCGAGCACCGCGCGGGCCAGGGCGAGCCGCTGCCGCTGCCCGCCGGACAGCGACAGTCCCTGTTCGCCGACCCGGGTATCCAGGCCCCACGGCAGGTCGTACACGAACTCGGCCTGGGCCACGGAGAGCGCCTCGGCGATCTCCTCGTCGGTGGCGTCGGGCCGGCCCAGGGTCAGGTTCTCGCGTACCGACATGGAGAACAGCGTGGCCTCCTCGAAGGCGACCCCGATGACCGCGCGCAGACTGTCCAGCGTCAGGTCGCGGATGTCCCTGCCGTCCAGGGTGATCCGGCCGCCGGTGACGTCGTGGAGCCGGGGTACGAGCGAGACCAGCGAGGTCTTCCCCGACCCGGTCACGCCGACGATCGCGACCGTCTCACCGGGTGCCACGTCCAGGTCGATCCGGCGCAGTACCGGCTCGCCGGCGTCGGCGTACCGGAACGCGACCCCCTCGAAGCGCACCGCCCCCACGACGTCGGTACGCCGCAACGAGACCGCCCCGGGAGTGTCCACAATGGACGGAGCCTGGTCGAAGACCTCGTAGATCCGGTCCGCCGCGGTCATCGCCTCCTGCCCGTTGGCGATGATCCAGCCCAGCGAGTCGATCGGCCAGACCAGCATCAGTTGCAGCGAGACGAAGGCGACCAGCTCCCCGACCGTCATCGTGTTCGTGGCGACCGCGTACGCCCCGCCGAGCAGCACGATCGCCAGCGTCACGTTGGGCACCGAGTCGAACTCGGCCCAGGTACGGGCGAGCAGCCCCGCCTTGGCGACCCCGGTGTCGTGCAGGGTACGGGCGGCCCGCTCGAACCGCCGGCCCATGTGCGGCGCCCGGCCGAAGGACTTGATCGTCCGGATCCCCTGCGCGGACTCCTCGACCAGGTCGGCCACGTCGCCCTGCTGGTCCTGCTGGCGCCGGGAGGTGGACAGGTAGTGCCGGCTGAACTTGCGGGAGAACAGGAACAGCGGGATCGCGCTGACCCCGACCACGAGCCCGAGCGGCCAGTACAGGTGCAGCAGGAGCGCGACGACCGTGACGTACGTGGCGGTGTTCACGATCAGGAAGATCAGGCCGAACGAGATGAACCGGCGGATCACGCCCAGATCAGTGGTGATGCGGGAGAGCAGCTGGCCGATCTGCCACTGGTCGTGGAACGCCACCGGCAGGCGCTGGAGGTGCGCGTACAGGTCGCGGCGGATCTCGTACTCCATGTTGAGCGCGACGCTCGACTGCACCCATCGACGTAGGAAGATCAGTCCGGCCTCGACCAGGCCCAGCGCGAGCGCGAGCGACCCGAGCAACAGCAGGCCGCGCGGCTGGTGATGGGTCACCGGGCCGTCGATGACCTCGCGGACGTGCCGTAGTGCCGCCGGATGTAGGACCGTAGTCGCCAGAGGTTGGCCAGCGGGCGCCTGCGATCCGGGGTCACCCTCCGACGGTAGCCAATGGGTACGACGTTCTACGACCCGTTTACCCCCTCATGGGTGAGCAGGTGCCGCTTGATCCCGACACCCCAGCGGTAACCACCGAGCGCGCCGTCGGTCCGTACCACCCGGTGGCACGGCACGAACAACGCCGCCGCGTTGCGGGCGCACGCCTGCGCCGCCGCCCGGACCGCCGCCGGCCGGCCGGCCCGCGCCGCGAGCTGCGTGTAGCTGACCGGCGTGCCGGCCGGCACCACCCGCAGCGCCGCCCACCCCTGGGTCAGGAACGGGCCGCCGCGCTGCTCGACCGGGATCGCGTCGATCGCGGTGAGATCACCATCGAAATACGCGTGCACGGCCTTGGTCATCAGGTCCAGGTCCGCGTCCCCAGGCGTGCGCAGCATCGGGTGTACGAGCGGCAGAAGCGCCTGTACGTCATCGGTGAACCCGGCCGCGAGTACGGCCGAGTCCCGGGCCAGGATCGTGAACGGGCCGAACGGTGTGGTGACCGTTGTAGCCGCGGGGATCGGTGCCATCAGCTTCTCCAGAGTCGTAGCAGGGCGTACGAGCGCCAGGGGCGCCAACGCCGGGCGTGGTCGTTCAGCGCCGTGGGGTCGGTCGGCAGGCCGAGCCGGCCGGCCGCCCGGCGTACGGCGAGATCGGTGGGCAGGAACACGTCCGGGTCCCCGAGGGCGCGCAGCGCGACGTACCCGGCGGTCCACGCGCCGACGCCCGGTATCGACAGCAGCGCGGACTCGGTGGCCGCCCGGTCGGCGCCCTCGTCGAGGACGAGGTCCCCGGATGCGACCGCCGTGGCGAGGTGGCGGATCGTGTCCCGGCGCGCGGCCGGCATCGCGAAGGACCCGTCCGGCAGCTCCGCGACGGTGGCCGCGTCCGGGAAGGGACCGCCGTCAGGGACCAGGCGCCGCAACACTTTCCGGGCTCCGGCGACCGACACCTGCTGGCCGACCACCGCCCGTACGGCGATCTCGAACCCGTCCACCGCACGGGGTACCCGTACGCCAGGTTCCTTGTCCACCAACGGTTTGAGTACCGGGTCGGCGGACAGCGTCTCGTCCACGGCCACCGGGTCGGCGTCCAGGTCGAGCAGGCGCCGGCAGCGCGCCACCGCCGGAGCGAGGTCGCGCAGGTCGGTCAGCGCGAGCGCGGCGTCGACGTACCCGTGCGACGGAGTCAGCGTCACCGACCCCGTACCGTGGGGCAGGCGCAGCGCCCGCGAATAGCTGGTCGGGTCGGCGTGCTCCACTCCGGGCACCGCGCGGGCGGCCAGGAACTCCAGCAGCGCGGCGGCGTGCAGCGGGGCACGGTACGCCAGCCGCAGCGACACGGCACCGGGCGTGGCCGTCGGCCGGGCCGCCGCCCGGAGGGCGGACGGTGGGACCGCGTACACCTCCCGGATCGTCTCGTTGAACTGCCGGACCGACCCGAAACCCGCCGCGAACGCGATCTCCGCCAGCCCCAGGTCGGTCGACTCGATGAGGATCCGCGCGGTCTGCGCGCGCTGGGCCCGGGCCAGCGCGAGCGGCCCGGCGCCCAGTTCGGCGGTGAGCATCCGGTGCAGGTGCCGATCAGTGTACCCGAGCCGGGCCGCCAGCCCCGGTATCCCCTCCCGGTCCACGACGCCGTCGCCGATCAGCCGCATCGCCCGGCCCACCACGTCCGCGCGGACGTCCCAGTCCGGTGAGCCCGGTGCGGCGTCGGGCCGACAGCGGCGGCAGGCCCGGAAGCCGGAGCGCTGGGCGGCCGCGGCCGACGGGTAGAACCGGACGTTGCGTCGCTTGGGCGTGATCGCCGGACAGGACGGCCGGCAGTAGATGCCGGTCGATGTCACGGCGGTCACGAACCAGCCGTCGAACCGCCGGTCCCGGCTGTCGACCGCGCGGTAGCAGCGCTCGAAGTCCAGTTCCATGCCACCGATCCTGCCTCGTCGCCGGGCCGATGGCTCGCGGAAATCAGACATGGCTACCCCGGGCTGCGCGCCTCGATCAACGGGACGAAGATATGGCGTTGTATCCCGGCCGGTCCCCCCACCGAAGCGAGGCCCGATGACCAACACCGAGAACCGCAACACCTACCTGGACCAGGTCGTGGCGCAGCAGGCGCGGTTGGAGCAGGACCTGCGGTCCAGCCGCCCCGCCGCGGCCGCGTCGTTCGCCCCGCCGCCACCTCCGCCGGGTGCCCCGATGGCACCGGCGCCCAAGCGGGCGCGCGTCGCGGCGCAAGCCGTCTCGGAGGTACCGGCCGGCGGGGGCGCCCCGGTGACCGGCGCCGTCGAGGTCCGGGTGACCGGGTTCGGGCGGTGGAAGACCGTGGTGGTACCGCCGAACGCGTTCGTCGTACACACCCGGCGCGGGCGGGCCGAGCCGCTGCACGTCGGGCTCGGCGTGTCCTTCCGGTACCACCCGGCGACCGACTCGTTCCTGGTCGTACCCGGTGCCATGCAGACGATCCTGATCAGCGCCTTCTGTATCTGCCGCGAGCTGCAGGGCCTGCTCGTCCAGGCGTACGTCCAGTGGATCATCCAGGACTTCTCGATCGCGTACCGGAAGCTGGACTTCAGCGACCCGTACGACCCGATGCGCCTGGTCAACCTCCAGCTCAAGGAGCAGGCCGAGGCGGCCATCAAGGACAAGGTCGCCACGATGAGCGTGCACGAGGTACTCAGCGACAAGCAGCCGATCATCGAGGAACTGACCGCCCGGCTGCGCGGGGTGGCCGAAGGTGAGGGCGGCAGCGACACGGGGCTCGGGCTGCGGATCGTCACGGTACAGATCAAGGAGGCCGTGGTCAGCTCGTCCCGGCTGTGGGAGAACCTGCAGAAGCCGTACCGGGCCGAGCAGAGCCAGCTCGCCCGGCTCGCCGAACTGGCCGCCGAGGAGGTGATCTCCGAGCGGGAAATGGCTTCGCAGCGGGCTCTGGAGACCCGGCGGATGGAGTCGGAGCGGGAACTGGCCGAGGTACGCGCCCGGGACGAGGCGCGCAACTTCGACCGGGAGACCGCCGAGCGGGCCCGCCGGGCTGATCTCGAGAACGGGGCCACCCTGCACGCGCTGCGGTTGGAGCGGGAGCGGCACGCCGAGCAGACCGAGATCGAGCGGCTGCGCATCGAGCAGGAGTACGCGCTCAAGCAGCAGGCACTGGAGGCGGAGCTGGCGATGGTACGCGCGCGGGTCGAGGCCGACCACGCCAGCGGGCTGCTCGACCTGGAGCGCGCCCGGCTCCAGGCAAACATCGACAAGGGCCAGTCTCCGGCGAGCATCCAGGCGAAGCTGATCGACTCCCTGCCGGTGATCGTCGAGCGGCTGCCCAAGCCGGAGGAGCTGCGTTCGGTGACGATCGGCGGTACGGATGGGAGCACGCTCGCCGGTCTCGTCGCGCAGCTCGGTGCCGTGCTCGGGGCGGTCAAGTCGATCGGTGCCGAGTAGGGCTGGTGCCGGGTAGGGCTACGCGGCCACCGGAAGGCGGGCGCTGCGCAGGGCGCGCCCGTCTTCGGTGACCACGGCCGACTCGTACCCGTCGAGCCCGGCCATCCACCGCGTGGTACCCCCGCTCGTACGTCCCGGACGTGGCCATGGCGAGGTCCGTACCGGTGAGCACCCAGCACAGCCGGTCCGCCTCCCACGGGTGCCGGATGCCGATCCGCCACTCCTGACCAGGCGAGGGCCGGCCGCGCATGCTGACGTCCCCGCCGGCGTTGAGGCAGTGGTTCACCGACCCTGCCGCGGCGAGCCGGTCCGAGGCGACCTGTACCGACCAGCCCTTGACGTACCCGGACGGGTCCAGCCGCCCGGTCGCGTACACGTCGAAGTACCCGTCGGTGGCCCGCCACAGGTCGGCACCCGCGGCCAGTACCTGACGCAGGTCGCAGGAGTACGCGCCGGGGTCGATCTCGCCCCGGTCCAGCCGGTTGACCTCGCTGTCCGGCCGGTACGTGCTGAACCGCGCGTCGACCTCGTGCAGCCACGCGAACGTGGCGTCGGCCAGCCCGGCGAGCTGGGCTCGACCCGCCGGTACCCGGCCGTCATCGGTAGGCGGCCGCCTGGATCCGGTACAGCTCGGCGTACGTACCCCCGGCGGCCATCAGCTCGTCGTGGCTGCCGCTCTCGGCCACCCGGGCACCGTCGAGCACCACGATCCGGTCGGCCATCCGGACCGTGGAGAACCGGTGCGAGACGAGGACGCTGATCCGCCCGTTGGCGCCGGCGCCACCGTCGCGCAGGGCGGCGCCGTACCGCTGGAATAGGGCGTGCTCGGTCTGCGGGTCCAGCGCCGCGGTCGGCTCGTCCAGCACGAGCAGCAGCGGCTCGTCACGCATGAACCCGCGCGCCAGCGCCAGCTTCTGCCACTGCCCGAAGGACACCTCCACACCGTCCGGCCAGGCCGGACCGAGCTGGGTATCCAGCCCGGCGGCCAGCCGCTCGACGACGTCCGTCGCGCCCGCCCGGTCGACGGCGGTCCGCACGGCCGGTACGTCGTCCACCCGGGGTACGTCCCCGAGCCCGACCGACTGCCGGGCGGACAGCTCGAACCGGAAGAAGTCCTGGAACGCCCCCGCCAGCCGGGCCCGCCACCCGTCGCTGGGCAGCCGGGCCAGGTCCACGCCGTCCACCAGGATCGTGCCGGAGGTGGGTACGTAGAGCTTGCACAGCAGCTTCACGAGGGTGGACTTGCCCGCGCCGTTCTCGCCGACGATCGCGACCACGGCACCGGCCGGCAGGTCGAGGCTCACGTCCTCGAGGACGAGCCGCTCGGTGCCCGGGTACGCGAACGACACGTGCTCCAGCCGGATGCCCTGGGTCAGCCGATCCGGGACGGGCAGGTCGGCCGGCGCGACCAGGGCCGCCGCGTAGTCCTCCAGCCAGGCCAGCCGGCGGGCACCGTCCATCCAGATGCCGCGCAGGAACCCGATCTCCCCGACCGTCGCGCCGACGTACGCGGACAGCCGCGCCCCGGCCCCGAGGACCAGCCGGACGTTGCCCGCCGTGGCGTGTGCCACCCGGCGCTGCCCCACCGGGCCCGGGACACCAGCGCGTACCAGCGTTCCCAGGCCGTACGTCGCTGGCCCACCAGCCGGTCCCCGATGCCGGTCAGCCGTACCTCCTTGCCGGGCGCGGCGGTCGTCGCGGTGACGAACAGGTGCCGGGCCAGCCGGTTGCCCGCCGCGCCGCGCTCCTCCGCCGTACGCTCGACGGCCGGCCGCCAGCTCGACGTGAGTACCGTCGGCAGCGCGCACAGGGCCAGCAGCGCCAGCGCCGGGTGTACGGACATCAGCAGCGCCACGGTCACCCCGAGCCGCAGGATCCAGCCGCACGTCGAGAACACCGACATGTACATGTGGTCCAGGACGAATACCTGGTCCCGCAGGACGGCGAGCCGGTCGAGCAGCTCCGGCCGCTCCTGGTGGGCGATCGTGGCCACGCTAGCCTGCAGCCGCGCGACGTGCCCCTCCAGCGTGATGGTGACCTTGTCGCGGAAACGCCGCTGCACCCGGGTGCTGACGGTGCGTAGGAACCAGGTCGCGGCGGCGGAGGCGGCCAGCCCGAAGGCGGCGACGAGCAGGAGTGCGCGGTCGCCGCTGAGCACCGCCCTGCCGAGCAGCGCGAGCCACACCGCGATCAGCGCGTCGGGCAGCGCCGCCAGCAACGACAGGAGGAAGGCGGCGAGCAGCAGGCCGGGCTCGTGCCGGTACCCGAGCTTGCACAGCCGCCACATCGAGGACAGGGCCGGGGGCAGCCCGTCGGCGTCACGCCAGGACATCGAACTGCGCCTCCTCCTCGCCCTCGATGACCGCGAAGGGCCTCGCCTGCAGGTCGAACATCTCCCGGTACCGGCCGCCGAGCGCGATCAGCTGATCGTCGTGCATCCCCGGGTGGCGGCCAGGATCCGGTCGAAGATCTCCGCCTCGCCGCGCACGTCGAGCTGGGCGGTCGGCTCGTCGAGCAGTACCACGCCGGCGCCGCGGCGCAGCGCGTACAGCGCCCGGGCCAGCGCGACCCGCTGCCACTGGCCGCCGGACAGGTCGGTGCCCCCGGGGTACCCGCGGGCCAGCGGCGTGTCGAGGCCGGCGAGGTCGGCGCCACCGGCCTCGGCGAGCGCTGCGCCGATGACGTCGTCGGGCGCGCCGGCCGGTGCCACGTTCTCCCGCAGGGTCAGCTCGAACCGGGTGAAGTCCTGGAACACCGCGGTCATCCGGGACCGCCACCCGGCCAGGTCGAACTCGCGCAGGTCGGTGCCGTCGACCTCGATCGCGCCGGACTGCGGGTCGTAGAACCGGCACAGCAGCTTGGCCAGCGTGGTCTTGCCGGCGCCGTTGCGACCGACGATCGCCAGCGACGTACCGGCCGGGATGGTCAGGTCGAAGTGCTCCAGTACCGGGTCCCCACCCGAAGGGTAGGCGAAGCTCACGTCGCGGAAGCGGACCTCGACGGCCGGCAGTCCACCCGCGGGGAGGGGGTCGACCGCGGTGGGCAGGGCGCCGGCCGGTGCCATCGCGGCGTC
>VAXX01000146.1 GCA_005885115.1 Actinomycetota bacterium
ACCGGTCGACCCGTGTTGGTACTCCACGGCGCCGGCGTCGACCACCGCGAGGCGCGGGCCTGCTTCGAGCCGGTCTTCCACGGCGTTGCGGGTCTGCGGCGGATCTATCCTGACCTTCCTGGAATGGGCCGGACGCTCGCTCCCGAAACGCTGCGCAGCGCCGACGATGTCCTCGACACGCTGCTCACCTTCGCCGACGAGGTCAGCGGCGGGACTGGATACCTCCTCGTCGGTCACTCGGCGGGCGCGTACTACGCGCAGGCGATGGCCGCGCGGCGCCCGGCGCAGGTGGCTGGTCTGGCGCTGGTCTGTCCGTTGTTGCCAGGACTGCGCGACGTGCCAGAGCATCGCGTCGTCGCCGGATCGGGTGAGATCGGTGACGACGTCTTCCGGAGTTATTTCGTGGTTCAGACCCCGGAGATGCTCCAACGGTACGAACGTTACGTCGCCCCCGCGGCCGCGCTCGTCGACCAGGCAGCGATGCGGCGAATCGGCGAACGGTGGGCGTTGACCCCCGATCAGGGGCCGGTCTACCCGGGTCCGACAGTGGTCATGGCGGGGCGGCTGGACTCCACGGTCGGGTATGCCGCCGCCACCGACCTCGTCGGCCGCTACCCGCACGCCTCGCTCGCCGTGGTCGACGACGCGGGACACGCTCTACCCCACGAGCGACCGGAACTCCTGCGCGCCTTCCTCGCCGACTGGCTCGCGCGCGTCGACGCTCGCGGCGCAGGTGGAATGGGGGACCGGTGGAACGGGGCGGACTAGGGTGCCGCCTGTGCCACGGTGTCGTAGACGGCCAGCAGGCGGGTGAGGTTGGTGACCTCCAGGACCCGGCTCACAAGCGGCCGCGGCGCGACGAGTCGCAGCCAGCCGTCCCGGCCGGCCGCCGTGCGGTGGACCTCGACCATGAGGTTCAACCCGGCGGAGTCACAGGTCTCGACGTGGGACAGGTCCAGCACGATCCGGGGGCGCTCCCCGGCGGCGAGGGCCAGTAGGGTCTTCCGTAGCGGCTCGATCGTGTCGAAGTAGAGCGGGCCCTGCGGTACCACGACGGTGTGGCCGGCTTCGTCGTGGATGGTCACGGGTACGGTCATGCCGCCTCCCCACTCGGTGCGGGCCTGCCCTGCCCAGGTGGTCTGAGTCCGAGGACGACCTCGCTTCGCTGGGTCATGGGATCGTCGTCCGCTCCGCCGCACCCCGTGACCACTCCATCAGCATGAGGGTGGCATCGTCGGTGGGCGGGCCGTCGTAGTGGGCGAGTGCGGCCTGGCACAGCCGGCGCAGCGTCTCCGGCGCCGGCAGCCCGGCGGCGGAGTGCCGCTCCACGAGGTCAACCAGGCGCGACTCGCCGAACGGTGCGCCGGTGGGGTCCCGTGCCTCCGTGACGCCGTCGGTGTAGAACAGCAGCCGGTCCTCCGGTTCCAGTACCTCCTCGGCGATCTCGATCTGCGGGTCGTCCAGGCCCAGCGGCATCCGCCGGCCCCGGTCCAGCCGCCGGATCACCTTGCCGTGCCGCAGCAGCAGCGGCGCCGGGTGGCCCGCGTTGAGGTAGCGCAGCAGGCCGGTGTCCAGGTTGAGTTCGGCCAGCACCGCCGTGGTGAACCGGGGGTCGCCGATGTATTCGACCAGCGCCGCGTCCGCTGCCCGGGCAATGGCGTACAGACCGTCACCGGATCGGCGCGCGGTGCGCGTCGCGGCCAGCGCCACGGCGGTACCCAGGCCGGCGAGCAGTCCGTGCCCGACCGTATCCATGATCGCCAGGTACGCGTACGGCCCGTCAACGGCGTAGTCGAAGCCGTCCCCGCCCACCTCGTAGCAGGGCTCCAGGATCGCGGAGACGACGATTCGTTCGCAGGCGAACGTCAACGGCGGCAGCAACCCCCACAGCAGCTCGGAGGCCTCCGACATCCGCCGCGTCCGACGGACCTGGACCAGCGCGTCACCGTACGGCGCCTTCACCGTAACGAGGTGGCCGACCAGCGCGGCGAACAGTTCGCACTGCGCGCGGAACTCACCGGTGTTCAGGTCAGGCCCGGCGCTGATCACCTCGACGACGCCCAGCCGTTCCGAACCGTCGACGAGCGGCAGCCACAGCCGCTCGGGCTCACCGCGCGCGCCGGCGGCGGGCGCCGTGCGTACCCCCATGAAAACGTGACCGGCGACGGTGGCGTCGATGGCCAGCGGCGGCGGCAGCGGCTTGCCCGGCTCAGGCAACGGCCGCAGCGCGCGCTGCTCCTGGTCCACCAGGTAGATCGTCATGTCCAGGCCCAGTGGGCCGACCGCCCGGTTGACCGCGACCGCCAGCCCGTCCGGCTGAACCAACCGGGCCAGTTCAAGGAGATCTACGACCGCCTCGCGCCACGGCCACGAGGCGTCCATGCCTCCGAGGCTAGACCCGCCAGCACAGGGCCGCATCCGGAGCAGCCGGAAGCCGGCCGGCGTGGTGTAGCCGGTGACGCGGGCGCGACAGTCCGTCCAGTCGACCCGGTCTTCATGCCCGTACCGCCAGCCGTTCCGGCAGGGCCGAAACCGGCGTCCGCCGTGGGGTGATGACGAAGCGGCTGCGGGGCAGGGTGGGGATACGGCGCAGCGGGATGGTCAGGTCCTGCGGCGGCACCTCGTACTCCAGGTTCGCCAGCCGGGACCCCAGCACGGCCAGCAGCGCCACGGCCGCGTCCTCCCCGGGGCAGCGGTGGTTGGTGTGCGGATCGCCGCCGCACTGCGGGATGAGCTCGTCGCGGCCGGGCGGGCGGTCCAGGAACCGGTCCGGGGCGAAGTCGTACGGGCGCGGCCACAGGGCGGCGTCGTGGTCCTGCCCGAAGATGTCCAGCAGCACCAGGGATCCGGCCGGGATCGGGGTACCCCGCCAGGTCAGGTCGGTGACGGCGCGTCCGCCGACGAACGGGGCGAACGGGTAGAAGCGGCGGACCTCGTGCGCGAAGGCGATCTCGTACGCCGGGTCGGGTCCCCGCAGCCGGTCCCGGATCTGCGGCCACCGGTGCAGCGCGTGTGCGGCGAATGCCACGAACCACGACACCGCGACCGTGGGACGGATGAGGTTCAGCAGCTCCACCGCGGCCAGCTCGGGTGGCACCAGGGCCCCGTCGGTACCGGTCAGCTCGGCCACCACGGACGCCGGTGACCCGGCCGCGACACGTACCTCCCCCTCGCGGATGTCCCGTACCAGTCCGGACAGCCACCGTTCCCGCCGCCCGCGCGCCAGCCGGGCGCGCCAGTGCCGGGGGCCGGGCGTCGCGAAGCCGTCCACCATCGCGACCAGGTCCCGGGCGAGCCCGTCGACGTCCTTGTCCGCCACCGTTATTCCGGCCCAGTCGCAGGCACCTCGGGTCAGGATCCGGCTGACCTCGTCGAACAACACCACCTGCCGCCCGGCCGGCCAGGACCCGACCGCGGCCGCCCACGCCGTATCGACCCGGTCGACCAGGTCGGTGACCCGGGCCGGCGGGTGCAGCAGGCTCAGGAACATGTCCTTGCGGTGCCGGTGCTCGGCGCCGTCGAGCGTATGCACGGCGCCGTGGCCGAACAGGGTCCCCTGTACCAGCTCGGGAACGGCACCATGCCGCCGGACATGGCGCTCGTCGTAGAAGAACCGGACGGCGTCCGGACCGCGTAGAGCCACCGCCCGCTGCCCGAGCACACGCGTCCGCACGGCCGGGCCGCGGGCGCCGCGCAACATCGCGGGCAACCACGCGTACCCGTTCAGCAGAAGGGGGA
>VAXX01000147.1 GCA_005885115.1 Actinomycetota bacterium
GCTCCAACTGGCCGTCCGCGCGGTGTTCCAGTCGTGGAACTCCGAGCGTGCCGCGGTGTACCGGCGCCAGGAGCGGATCCCGGCCGACCTCGGTACCGCCGTCACCGTGATGGCGATGGTCTTCGGCAACCTCGGTGCCGACTCCGGTACCGGCGTCGCGTTCACCCGCGACCCGGCCACCGGCGCCCGGGGCGTGTACGGGGACTACCTGCCCAACGCGCAGGGCGAGGACGTCGTCGCCGGGATCCGCAACACGTTGCCACTCCAGGAGTTGGAGCGGCTGGACCCGCGTAGCTTCGGCCAACTGGTGAGCATCATGGACCGGCTGGAGCGCCACTACCGCGACCTGTGCGACATCGAGTTCACCATCGAGCGCGGCAAGCTGTGGATGCTACAGACCCGGGTGGGCAAGCGGACCGCGGCCGCGGCGTTCATCATCGCCGGCCAGCTGGTCGACGAAGAAGTGATAGACATCGATGAGGCGCTGCGCCGGGTGACCGGGGAACAGTTGATGCGCCTGATGTTCCCGGCCTTCGACCTGTCCCACGTCGACGTGCCGATCGCCACCGGGCTGCCCGCCTCGCCCGGCGCCGCCGTCGGTCGTGCGGTCTTCGACGCGCACCGGGCGGCCGGGCAGTCCGGCCCGACGATCCTCGTACGCCGCGAGACCAACCCGGACGACCTGCCGGGAATCATCGCAGCGCAAGGAGTTCTGACCAGCCGTGGCGGGAAGACCAGCCACGCGGCGGTGGTGGCGCGCGGGCTGGGCAAGACCTGCGTGTGCGGCGCGGAAGCGCTGACGGTCGAGGGCACCTCGGCCACCGTCGGCGAGGTGACCATCCACGAGGGTGACGTCATCTCCATCGACGGTACGACCGGCCATGTGTACCTCGGCGAACTGCCGGTCCGGCCGTCGCCGGTGGTGCGCTACTTCGAGGGCGAGCTGAGCCCGTTGCACGATCCGCTGATCGCGGCGGTCGACCGGCTCATCGGGCACGCCGACGCGCGGCGCCGGCTCGGGGTACTGGCCAACGCGGACGCCCCGGACGACGCGCGCCGGGCCCGCCGATTCGGCGCCGCCGGGATCGGGCTGTGCCGCACCGAGCACATGTTCCTCGGCGAACGCCGCATCCTCATCGAGCGGCTGATCCTCGCCGAGACCCACGAGGCCCGCCAGGCCGCGCTCGACACGCTACTTCCCTTGCAGCGCAACGACTTCATCGAGATCTTCCAGGAGTTGGACGGGCTGCCCGTGGTGGTCCGGCTGATCGACCCGCCGCTGCACGAGTTCCTCCCGTCGCTGGCGGAACTGACCGGGACGGTGGCCACGAAGGAGGCGCACGGCGAGGATCCCGGCCACGACGGCGAGTTGCTGACCGCGGTACGCCGGATGCACGAACAGAACCCGATGCTCGGCCTGCGCGGGGTACGCCTGGGCCTGGTCATCCCCGGGCTGTTCGCGATGCAGGTACGCGCGGTGGCGCAGGCGGCCGCGGCCCGTAAGGCGGCCGGGGGAGACCCGCGCCCGGAGATCATGGTGCCGCTCGTCGGGGCCGTTGAGGAGCTGGAGCTGGTCCGCGCGCAGGCGCAGTCGATCCTCGACGCCACCGAGGGGGTACCGGCGGTCCCGATCGGTACGATGATCGAGGTACCCCGGGCCGCCCTGACCGCCGGCGAGATCGCCACCGTCGCGGACTTCTTCTCCTTCGGCACCAACGATCTGACCCAGCTCGGCTGGGGCTTCTCGCGCGACGACGTGGAGGCCGCGTTCTTCCCCCGCTACCTGCAACTGGGCATCTTCGGCGCCTCGCCGTTCGAGACGATCGACCGGACCGGTATCGGCCGGCTGATCCGGATCGCGGTGGACGAGGGCCGGGCGGCCCGTCCCGGTCTGGTCATCGGGGTCTGCGGTGAGCACGGCGGGGACCCGGAGTCGGTGCGCTTCTTCCACGAGGCCGGGCTGGACTACGTGTCCTGCTCCCCGTTCCGGGTACCGGCCGCCCGGCTGGAGGCCGGCCGCGCCACCCTCGGTGGCTGACCGCCCGCGAGGCGACCGGTACGCCGGCGGCTCAGTGGCCCAGCACCCGGGTCGCGGTCAGTACGCCGCCGGCTCGGGTACCGCTGACGGTGACGGTGCTGCCCACCGACAGGTCGGCCAGGGTGACCGGCACGTCGGCGACGAGGATCCGCGCGGTGGCGGTCACGGTCGCCGTGACGCTCTGCCCGCGCAGGTCGCGGGTGCCGGAGCGGACCGCGACGGTTACCGTCCCGGCGCTGGTGTCGACGGCCGAGAGGGTACCGACGACGGTGAACGGTGACGCCCGCCGGGCGGACGCGTGCCGGTGTACCTCGTGGGCGTGTACCGCGGCGTGGCGCGTGGAGTGCGCGGCGAACGCCGGGGTGGCCAGCACCGGTCCGAGGACCAGCGCGCCGGCCAGGGGCAGGACGGCGAGACGGTGGAGCTGCACGGGTTTCTCCCTTGTCCGGGGGTTCGGTGCGCTCCACGGTCCGGTCGGCCAGGTGTCTGCCGGGTGCCGCCCTGGTGCGGTCCGGGTGCGAACGGGTCCGGGGAGGGGCCGGCGCCCCTCCCCGAACCAATAAGGCGTTACGCGCAGGCCGTGGGTCCGCAGGACGTACCGCCGTTGTAGCTGGCGAGGAGGCCGACGAGCTGGCTCGCGGTGTACGTGACGCCGCCCGAGGTCACCTTCGTGGACGGGGTGGCCTTGCCGGTCAGCGGACCACCGGCGTTCTTCTCCAGCGCCTGTGCCGCGTCGATCGCCTTCTGGGTGTCGGCGGGCGTGGAGGCGCCGCTGATCTGGTTGGGCCGGGCGGTGAGCAGCTTCTGGCTCACCTGGTCCAGGTAGTTGTCGGAGTTGCGCTTGTAGATCGCCGTGACCTGGCTGGCGTTGAGGGCCACGCCGCCGATGACCAGGCTGCCGCCGTTCTTGGCGACCAGCTTGGACACTACGTCCGGGTTGCTCTTGTAGTACCCGTCACCGCGTACGCAGCCGGTGACGCCCGGCTTGTGGTTGGTGTAGCTGACCGTGGTGGCGCCGCTGGCGACCTTCACCACGGCGGTACCACTGGCGGTGTCGCTGCTCACCAGCGTGCCCACCCCGGTCACCGCGATCGCGCTGACCGCGAGCCCGGCCGTCGCGGTCTCCTTGACCGTCACGTTGCCCGCGGGCAGCGTGATCGGGGCGCCACACGAGCCGGCCGCGACGCTGATCGCCGCGCTGCCGACGGTGAACTTGAAGACCTGACCCTTGGCGACGCCCGGTCCGGCGACCTTGCAGACGCGCAGGGTGGCGGGGGGCGGCGGCGGGGTCACCTTGTTGGTGAAGGTGACGGTGGTCTGGCTGGTCACGCCGCCGGCCGGTACCTTCACGGTCACCGTGGCCTTCGCGAGGTCCTTCGAGATCTCCCGGCCGTCCGGCTTGGCGGCGATGTTGGCGGCGACGAACCCGGAGCGGGCCGCCTCGGTGATGGTCACCCGGCGCAGCGTCGTGGCGATCGACTTGCTGCACCCGCCGACCGGTACGGTCACCGGGTCCTTGACGCCGGTGACGGTGAACTGGAAGCTCCCGGTCACCGACGCGCTGGCGCCGACCTTGCAGATCTTCACGAAGCCGGTCGGCGGGGTGGTGGCCGCGTACGCCGCGGGTACCGCCACGGCTCCGATGGCGACGGCGCCACCGACCACCAATAGCTTGGTGAGTCGGTGCCGACCGTGCAGGACAGTTCTCATTGGCTCTCCCTGGTCGCTGACAATGGACCCGCTACCGTTCGCCGCCGCTTCCGGTGAGTTCCATTCACGTTTCGACATTA
>VAXX01000148.1 GCA_005885115.1 Actinomycetota bacterium
CGAGCATGACGAGGCGATCGGCCGTCATCGGTACCTCGTGCCGGAAGTGCGCCCGCTCGACCGGCCCGAATTCGGGCCCGAAGTCGTGCTCGATCTCGCCGTTGAACACCCCGCCGTCGTGCTCGCGGGCATTCTCGGCGATCTCCGTCAGCCGGCGGACCCACGGCTCGTCGTGGTCGCGCACATTCCAGATCGGCGCGAAGACGCCGCCGGGCGCCAGCACCCGGGCGATCTCGCGGTGCGCGGCTTCCTGATCGAACCAGTGGTACGCCTGGCCAGCCACCACGGCGTCCACCTGCCCGTCCGGCACCGGGATGGCCTCGGCGCGGCCAGCCAGCGGCTGGACCCCCGGGGTCGTGGCGGCCAGCTTGGCGCGCATCGCCTCGTCCGGCTCGACCGGCCGGACGTCGTACCCGAGCCGCAGCAGTACCCGGGTCAGAATGCCGGTACCGGCACCGAGATCGAGCACCGCTTTCGGGGCTTCGCCGAGCGCCCAGTGCAGCGCCGCCGGCGGATAGGTCGGACGGATAGCGTCATAGAGATCGGCCGCGGGACCGAAGGAAAGGCCGCGGGACATACCTCACGGTAACGCGCCCGCGCGCCCCGATAGGCTGAGCCACGTGACCGACGCTGCGCCCACTCCCGCCGACGACGACCTGCCCGAGCAGATGCGGGTACGCCGGGACAAGCGCGCCCGGATGCTCGCCGAGGGAATCGAACCGTACCCGATCGGCTATCCCCGGACCGCGACGCTCGCCGATATCCGCGCCAAGTACGCCGACCTTCCCACCGATACCGCGACCGACGATGTGGTGAGTGTCACGGGGCGGGTCATCTTCATCCGCAACACCGGTAAGTTGTGCTTCGCGACGTTACGTGAGGGCGACGGTACGGAATTGCAGGCCATGCTTTCCCTGGACCGGGTCGGGCCGGAGGCGCTGGAGCGGTGGAAGCGGTTGGTCGATCTCGGCGACCACGTCGGAGTCACCGGCGAGGTGATTACCAGCCGACGAGGCGAATTGTCGGTGCTCGCCGATTCCTGGGAGATGACCGCGAAATCGCTCCGGCCGCTCCCGGTGGCGCACAAGCCGCTGAGCGAGGAGGCGCGGGTACGCCAGCGTTACGTCGACCTGATTGTGCGCCCGGCCGCGCGGGAGACGGTCCGGGCCCGGGCCACCGTCGTGCGCAGTCTGCGGGATTCCCTGCACCGGCGGGGGTACCTCGAGGTCGAGACGCCGATGCTGCAACTGCTGCACGGCGGGGCGGCCGCCCGGCCATTCGTCACCCACCACAATGCCCTGGACATCGACCTGTACCTGCGAATCGCGCCCGAGCTGTATCTCAAGCGCGCGGTGGTGGGCGGAATCGAGCGGGTCTTCGAGATCAACCGGAATTTCCGCAATGAGGGCGTCGACTCCTCCCACTCGCCGGAGTTCGCGATGTTGGAGGCGTACCAGGTCTATGCCGACTACGACACGATGGCGACGTTGACCCGGGAGCTGATCCAGGAGGCGGCCCGGGCGCTGACCGGCTCCCAGGTCGTCACGCACGCCGACGGCACCCGGATCGACCTGGGCGGGACCTGGCCCGAGCTGACCTTGTACGGCGCGCTGTCCACCGCACTCGGCGCCGAGGTGACTCCGCGGACGCCGCTGGCGACCCTGGTCGAATACGCCGACAAGCAGGGGCTTCCGGTCGATCCGAAATGGTCGGCGGGCAAGCTCGCCGAGGAGCTGTTCGAGGCGCTCGTCGTACCGGGTCTGACCGGTCCGACGTTCGTACGGGATTATCCCGAGGAGACCACTCCACTTACCCGGGCGCACCGCAGCGATCCGGGAGTCACGGAGAAGTGGGATCTGTACGTACGGTCGGTCGAGATCGCCACCGCGTACTCCGAACTCGTCGATCCGGTGGTGCAGCGCGAGCGGCTGGTGGCCCAGTCGGCACTGGCCGCCAAGGGTGACGTCGAAGCCATGCGCCTGGACGAGGATTTCCTCCGCGCGATGGAGTATGGAATGCCACCGGCGGGCGGCCTGGGGATGGGCGTCGACCGGCTCATGATGGCGCTCACCGGGTTGGGCATTCGGGAGACGATCCTGTTTCCCCTCGTGCGCCCCGAGTAGCGCCGAGTAGCGCGGAGTAGTCGTACCCTGAAATTGTTACCTGTTTTTCCCCGATCCATTGACGGTCCCACCGGCGTGGGCGCTATCGTTTGCCATATCGGCACCACGCCGATTGTGCGAAAGGAATCTGTAAGGTGGCTAGACGGGAAATCGTCGTCCTTGAGGACGACCTTGATGGTGGCAAGGCCGACGAGACGGTGAAGTTCTCGCTCGACGGTGTGCAGTACGAGATTGACCTGTCCGAGAAGAACGCGACCAAGCTCCGTAACGTGTTCGCGGACTTTGTCTCGCACAGTCGGCGGGTCGGCCGCGGCGGTGTGGTCGTCGGCGGGCGGGCCGCGGCCCGGGCCCGGGGCAGCGCGGCGGCGGACCGGGAGCAGAACAAGGCCATCCGGGCGTGGGCCAAGCGCAAGGGCAAGCCGATCTCGGACCGGGGCCGGATCCCGCAGGAGATCGTCGACGAGTACAACGTCGACGCGGGCCGCTGAGCCCAGCTCGCACCGGGAGGACGCGCCGACCGTGGGTCGGTGGCGTCCTCCCCGCATTTTCCCGGCCCTCCGGCTGCCGATTTCGCTCTGCGCGTAGCCCGCACTGTTCCGGAACATCCGGTCCCCGTGGAAGGTTGGCTCAAACGTCCTGAAGAAGGCGTGTGTCCTGGGGGTTTGTACCAGGCTGCCGGGTTCGGGAGGCGCCGACGTTCCGTCAACAGCGGGAACGTTTCGTCGGCGCTCGGCGATAGAGTGATGACACGGATATGACTCGGTGCCGCAGAGCACGCCACGGCTGCGGGGCACGTGAGGAGCGACAGGGATGTTCGAGCGGTTCACCGACCGAGCACGGCGCGTTGTCGTCCTGGCCCAGGAAGAGGCCCGGATGCTCAACCACAACTACATCGGCACCGAACATATCCTGCTCGGGCTGATCCGCGAAGGCGAGGGCGTTGCCGCCCAGGTCCTGCAGAAGCTCGGCGCGGACCTGAACCGGGTGCGCCAGCAGGTCATCCAGCTGCTGTCCGGCTACTCCCAGGGCAAGGAGGCGGCCACCGCGGGCGCCCCCGCCGAGGGCACGCCGGCCACCTCGCTGGTGCTCGACCAGTTCGGCCGCAACCTGACCCAGTCGGCCCGCGAGGGCAAGCTCGACCCGGTCATCGGCCGGGAGAAGGAAATCGAGCGGGTCATGCAGGTCCTCTCCCGCCGCACCAAGAACAACCCGGTGCTGATCGGCGAGCCCGGCGTCGGCAAGACCGCCG
>VAXX01000149.1 GCA_005885115.1 Actinomycetota bacterium
CTTGCGGATCGCGTCGTACAGCACGAAGTGGTTGGCGTAGTCCCCGCCTGCGGCGATGAGGGCGAACCGCTCGGCCTTGCCGGCGTGCCGGTAGGGCCAGAACACCGCCGCGAACGACAGTACGGACAGCCCGAGCGTCACCAGGTCGCCCGCGCGCACCGCGGTCGGCAGCGCGGGCCGGCGGCGCAGGAGTACGGCGATGGCGACCAGACCGGTGAACGCGAACCCGGCCAGCGGTACCGGTCGCAGGCCCCACGGCCAGTACGAGATGACCAGCCCGGCGACGGGAGCGGCGCCCACCAGGAACCCGAGCGCGATGATCAACCGGTCCAGGACGGTACGCCCGGCGCGAAGCAGTGACGCGACGCTCACCCAGAGCAGCAAGGGCAGGACCCAGTCGATCGCCAGCGCGTCCGTGGCCAACGGCACGAGCCAGGCCGCGACCAGGGCGCCGGCCAGCAGGTACGGGAACCGGCGGCGCGGGGCCGACGGGGCCGGTTCCGCCGGAGTCTCCGGTGCGCCGCGTACGTCCACGCCAACTGCCACGCGTACCAACCGATTCGTCAAAGAGCCGATAACGTGAGGCACCCTACACCGCGCGGTGGGCGGGCAGGATACCCGCGCATACACTTCACGGTGCCGGAAACTTGAAGTTTGGTGGAGGTTTCCCCGACCCGTGGAGTCGCTGACCATCGGCGAGCTGGCCGCCCGCAGCGGGGTAGCCCCCTCCGCGCTGCGCTACTACGAACGGCTCGGGCTGATCCGGGCCGGCCGCAGCGGCGGCAACCAGCGCCGGTACGAACGCGCCGAACTGCGCCGGGTGGCCTTCATCCGGATCGCCGCCCAGGTCGGGATCCCGCTGGAGGAGATCAAGTCGGCGCTGGACGGGCTACCCGACGCGCGCACCCCGACCCGGGCCGACTGGGCCCGGCTGTCGGCGACCTGGCGGCGCCGGGTGGACGAACGGATCCGGCTGCTCGAAGGACTACGCGACAACCTGACCGGCTGCATCGGCTGCGGCTGCCTGTCGCTGCGGACCTGCGCGCTGGCCAACCCGAAGGACATCGCGGCACAGAACGGATCCGGCCCGCGCTGGCTACTCGGCGACGAGTAGCACCTTGCCCAGCGGCGGGTCCTGCTCGACCAGCTCGTGCGCCCGCGCCGCCTGCGACATCGGGAACTGCCGATCGATCACCGGCCGGATCCGACCGGACGCGACCAGAGGCCACATCGCCGCGCGTACCCCTGACACGATTTCGGTCTTTTCCGCCGGCGGCCGTGCGCGCAGCGTCGTGCCCGCCACCGTCGCCCGCTTGTAGAGCAGTTGGCCCAGGTCCAGCTCGCCCCGGCGGCCGCCCTGCAGCCCGATCACCACCAGCCGGCCGCCGACGCCCAGCGCGGCGACGTTGCGCGGCAGGTAGGGCCCGCCCTGGATGTCGAGGATGACGTCGACGCCGCGCCCGCCGGTCGCGGTGTTGACCGCCTCGACGAAGTCCTCGGCGGTGTAGTCGATCACCAGCTCCGCGCCCAGCTCGCGCAGCGTGTCGTGCTTGACCTTGCGGGCGGTGGCGAAGACCCGGGCGCCGAGCGCCGCCGCGAACTGGATCGCGAAACTGCCGATCCCGCTGCCGCCGCCGTGGATCAGCAGCGTCTCGCCGGCGGCCAGCCGGGCGACCCCGACCAGGTTGGACCACACGGTGCAGGCCGCCTCGGGCAGGGCCGCGGATTCAACAACATCAGTCGGTACGGGCAGCAGCTGGCCCACCGGCACCGCGACCCGCTCGGCGTACCCGCCGCCGGACAGCAGCGCGCACACCTCCTGCCCCACCTGCCAGCCGGTCGTACCCGGCCCGAGGGCACTGACCCGGCCGGCGCACTCCAGCCCCGGGTACGGTGATGTGCCCGGCGGCGGATCGTAGAACCCGGCCCGTTGCAGCAGGTCGGCGCGGTTGACCGCGCTCGCCGCGACGTCGACGAGTACCTCGCCCGGCCCCGGCGTCGGATCCGGTACCTCGGTCCACTCCAGCACGTCGGGGCCGCCCGGCTCCCGGATCACAATCGCCCGCATGGCTCCTATCCTGCCGTCGTGCATATCCTTTCCGCATGCCACCGCGGCCGCTCACCTTCGACATCATCCGCGACGGCGACGCAGCCGTGCTGGAGGTGGCGGGAGAGATCGACATGGCGACCGCCCCCGCCCTTGAGGAGGCCGCGCTCGCCCTGCTCGAGGAGCGCCCACACCGTCTGGTCCTGGACTTCGCCGGCGTACCGTTCTGCGACTCCAGCGGTATCGGCGTCCTCGTCCGGCTCTACAACAAGGCGAGCACCACCGGGTGCCGGCTGTCCATCCGCCAGCCGATGCCCAACGTCCGGGCGATCCTCGACATGACCGCGCTGACCCGGATCTTCCACATCGACGACTAGGCTCTGGAGCTATGGTCGTGTCCGCGCGGGACGTCGCCGCCGTACTGCGCGACCGGCTGCCCGGACTGCCCACCAAGAAACTGCACAAGCTGCTGTACTACTGCCAGGGCCACCACCTGGCCGCCTTCGACCGGCCGCTGTTCGGCGAGACGATCTCCGCGTGGGACATGGGCCCGGTCGTGGGTACGCTCTGGCGCCAGGAGAAGCAGGGTGACGTACCCCCCGGCCGTGCCCCGCTGGACGAGGCCGCGCTGAACACCATCGGGTACGTGCTGAGCCGGTACGGCGCCCTGACCGGCCGTGACCTGGAGAACCTGACCCACAGCGAACCGCCCTGGCAACTGGCCAACCGGTTCCGCCGCCCCGGGGAGAGCGCCCGGATCGAACCGGACTGGATCAGGGAGTACTTCCGGACCGGCGGAACCGCCGACGACGAGGAGGACGCGCTGCTCGACTCAGCCGCCGTACAGGAATGGTTGCAGGACGCCCCGGAGCGGCGTACCGGACCGGTCCGGCCGGACAGCCGCGAGGAGCTGCGCGCCAGACTGAACCGTCGTGCCTGACGGCGACGTCGGCTGGACCCTGGTCGGGTTCCTCGAGTGCCTGGACGCGTGGATCGAGCGCGAGTCACCGCCGGACGACCTGCGGTACACCGTGACGGCCTGGATCATGACCCGGTACGACGACCCGTACCAGGGCGTACGCCGGGAGAACCGGTACCCGAACCTGTGGTTCGGACCGATTCCGGAGACCGGGCACGGACTCGGGTACGTGGTCGCCTGCGCGTACTGGGTGGAGGAGGAAACCCGTACCGTCCGGTGCGACAGCTTCGCCACCCTCAGCCTGCTGTGATTCTCCAGGCGGCACACTCGTTGGCCTAATCATCGCGGGTGATGCCGCCCAGTGCTCTGGCGATCGCCCTCGTGGTTGCCGGGTCGTCTGACTGGATCGCCCAGCCCGTGCCAACGGCGAAGTCACTCGTTGGGGGAGCCTGGTCAACGGGAACGTTGGACCGGAATACCGGACCGAACTGCTCTGCGGTGATCCATCTCTCCCGGTCCTGGTCGTCAGCGAACGTCGCGAACAGCACCCGTACCCCGTTGTACGTGCAGGTTCCGCTCTCAACGGGCAGCGTGCTCTCATTGCTGGGATGAGGGTCAGTGCAGGCGGCCTTCTGTTCCAGGTCCGACAACGACGGTCCGCTCGCGGTTCGGGCAGTGGTGGCGGCGCAGCCTGGCAAGACAACGCAGCCGAGCAGCGCGATCGCACACAGACGGGTACGGGTCAGCATGGGGTGAAGAATCGCACGCACGGCGGGTTCGCTGCCGCCCGCATCAACCGCTGGCCGCTTCAACCCGGACCGTGGTGGCGCCCGGCGGACCCTGGCGTGGCCC
>VAXX01000150.1 GCA_005885115.1 Actinomycetota bacterium
CCGCACCTTGTCCAGGTACGCCAGCCACGCCTGGGTGAACGCGCTGAAGCTGGTCCCGAGGACCTGCTGGAAGCCCAGGTCGATGTCGGTGTGGTCGTGGAAGTAGTCGTACAGCGCGAGGGCCTTGGCCTGCCCGTACTTCTGCGCGATCAGCTTCACCGCCAGCCAGGCCAGGGTGTAGTTGTCAGCGGAGTCGTAGAACGTCTCGTCCCCGGGCAGCGCGGTGGCGCTGACGTGCCGGGCGTACTCGCCGGGCAGTTCAGCCGGTACGTACTCGGTGGCGTACGCGACGTACTCCGCCATCCCCTCGACCAGCCAGCGTGGCGTCGCGTCGCTGGTCACCAGGCCCAGGGCGGCGTGGGTGAACTCGTGGGTCAGGGTGTGCTGCAGCTCGGTGTCGCCCCGGCCGAGCGTCGCCGGGTTGAACACCACCCGGGACAGGACGACCTGGGCGTTGTTGTTCCACTCCGGTACCTCGTCGTAGCGGGGGATCGTCACCGCCTCGATCTGCGCCAGCTTGTCCGGGCTGCCCTCGAAGTACGCGTCGAAGACCTTCTGGTCGGAGACGGCGGTGAGCAGCACCTTCCCGCTCCAGCCGGTTTTGCGGATCTTCATCACGTTGGTGATCCCGCGCTCGGCGAGGTCGACCAGGTGCGGCGCGATCTCGGCGTCCTCCGTCGAGATGACCGCGATCACGTGGGCGGACCGGACCACGGTGACCGGGCGCGCCTCCCAGGGCAGGCCACCGACTCCGAACGGCAGCCCCTGCGACGCGCCGACGCTCTCCTCGTCGGCCAGCAGCCAGCGCCCGCCCGAGCCGACGAACGTCGGTATCCACGGCTCCGCGTCCGGTACGGTGTCCAGCCCCGCCACGGCGTACCTGACGGTGACCCCGACCCGGCGGACCAGCCCGTCGTGCCGTACCGCCAGCGGAGCGTCGCTGGGGAGCTGGTACCGGTCGGGCTGGGACAGGGTGAGGGTGAAGCTGGACAGGCCGAGGGCGATCAGGTTCTCGTACTCGACCTTCTGCCGCTGGACGAACTTGGGGTCGGACCGGTCGACGTCGGCGAGGAAGGCCGCCTCGTTGTGCGTGATGATCGCGCTCGCCCGGCGGGACAGCAGCTCGGTCAGCGCGCCGTCGCCACCGACGAAGGCGGCCGTACGGTGACCGGCGCCGATCCCGGTGACCAGGAGGAGGGCATCGCCGGCGCCGGCGCACAGCGCCACGACCAGCAACACCACGAGCGCGATCCGCAGGCCCAGACCGGAGCGGCGCGGCGGTGGGGCGGGCTGCCAGGGCGGAGCTGAGGGGTACGGGACGTACACGGAGAACACCTAACCGCTCCAGGATGGCCCGGGGCCGGAGACGAGCAAGGGGCGGTCGGCGCCACGCCGCGCCTGCCGCCCCTGTCCCGTTCGTTCAGTCGCCGACGCGTTGCGCGGGGATCTGCCCCTGAAGCAGCGCGCGTACCTCGGACTCCCGGTAGCGCCGGTGGCCACCGAGCGTCCGAATGGCGCTGAGCTTCCCCGCCTTCGCCCACCGGGTGACAGTCTTCGGGTCGACGCGGAACATCGACGCAACTTCGGCCGGCGTCAATAAGGGCTCGGGCTCATGCGTACGCGATGCCATCGGTCACTCCTCCACAGGTACTCATAGACGACGGCCGGGGTCCCGCCGGCCGCGCGCATGTCCATGGTCCGGCTAGTCCAGCATGTCCGACATGGGCCGAACGGCTGAACGTCCGTGGATGGACGGATGATGAATGACCGATTTTTCCGGACTTTTGGCGCCACGTAATGTCTTATTTGGACCTTAAGTCACGCTGCGTCAGCGCATATATACGAGTCGTGCTCTGATTAATTGCATCTTTCCAGGAGCTGTACGGCCCGCCACCGGCTCACAAGCTGCTCATATGCCTCGGTTGCCCCATCGGCATCTCCTCTGGACAAAGCCGCCAGCCCTCCGGCCACCAACCCCGGTGAGTCATCGGTCTCCAGTTCGTCATCCGGCAAAAGAGACACGAGCCCGCCGTAGTCCAATTCCACCAGAGAACGGGGGTGGAACTCCTCCAACCATCGGGTGCTCTCCTCCACCGCCTCGGTTATCGGTGCATCGCCGAGCGCCTTGCGCAGGACCGAATGGGCCCGGTGGGCCCGCCGCCGGGCCTTGGAGATCTCCGTCCGGTACCGCAGCATCCGCTGCCCGTCGTGTACCGAGAACGCCTTCTCGGACAGGTCGACGAAGACGAACCAGCGCAGGGGCACCCCCCAGGTGGCCACCTGCTCGTGCACCCGGGGCATCCCGCGCTCGAGCACCTTGGCGCCGCTGCGCCAGTCGTCCACCACGGTCTTGGCGAGCCCCGCCAGGATCGGCGGGACGAACGCGTCGGCCAGCACCGGCGGTACCCCGTCCCGGGCGGACAGCGCCGCCTCGGCCACCCGTACCCGCAGGTTCCACGGGCAGATCAGCAGCGTCTCGTCGGTCTCCAGGACGTAAGCCTCGTCGGGCAGGTCGGGCAGCCGGGTCCAGCCGGCCCCGAGCGCCTCCAGGACGACGGTGCGCTGCCTGCCGGGGCCGTCGAAGGGCGCGACGGCGCGGCCGTCCTTCACGTACCGGCGCCAGTAGAGCTGGCGTTCCCGGTCGAAGGCCGTCAACGGCTCGTACACCCGGAGGTACGCGGCGAAATTCGCGGGCACGTTCGCGAACGTACCGCACCCTCGGGTCGGATTACTCTCACAAGCAGCCGTGCCCCACGAGGGCCGTACCCGCCAACGAGGAGGAGCCGTCATGGACGTCTTCACCGACACCGGCCATGAGCAGGTCGTCTTCTGCCAGGACAAGCTCTCCGGCCTCAAAGCGATCATCGCGATCTACTCCACCGCGCTCGGACCCGCGCTCGGTGGCACCCGCTTCCACCCGTACCCGACCGAGGCGCAGGCCCTGCACGACGTCCTGGACCTGTCCCGGGCCATGGCGTACAAGAACGCGCTGGCCGGACTGGATCACGGTGGCGGCAAGGCGGTAATCTGGGGCGACCCTGCCACGGACAAGTCCGAACCGCTGCTGCGCGCCTACGGACGCTTCGTCGCCTCGCTGGGCGGTCGTTACTACACCGCGTGTGACGTGGGTACCTACGTCCAGGACATGGACGTGGTGGCCCGGGAGTGCCGGTACGTGACCGGGCGCAGCGAGGCCCACGGCGGCGCCGGGGACTCGTCCGTCCTGACCGCGTGGGGCGTGTTCCAGGGTATGCGGGCCGCCGCCGAGCAGGTCTGGGACCGGCCGAGCCTGTCCGGGCGCCGGGTTGGCATCGCCGGGCTGGGCAAGGTCGGCAAGCACCTGATCGGGCACCTGCTGGAGGACGGCGCGCACGTGGTCGGTACCGACGTGTCCGAGCCGGCGGTGAGCTGGGTACAGGAGACGTACCCGCAGGTCGACCTGGTGGCCGACGAGGCCGCGCTGATCCGGTCGGACATCGACGTGTACGCGCCGTGCGCGCTGGGCGGCGCGCTGGACGACGACACCGTGGCCGTACTCCGGGCGAAGATCGTGGCCGGGGCGGCGAACAATCAGCTCGCCCATCCCGGGGTCGAGAAGCTCCTGGAGGAGCGGGGCATCCTGTACGCGCCGGACTACGTGGTCAACGCCGGCGGTGTGATCCAGGTCGCAGACGAGATCGAAGGCTTCGACTTCGCCCGGGCCAAGCAGCGGGCCACCGGGATCTACGACACGACCCGCCAGATCCTCGCGCTGGCCCCCGAAGTGGGCCGACTGCGGACGATCCGCCTGTGACGACCGGTACCCGTGCGGCGGCCCGGCCCGCCGACCGACCGGTAAGGACCGAAGGCCGGAGGGCCGAGGTGCCGAACCGGGGCCGCGACATGTACCGTATGAGCCACGAGAGATGCCTGCCGTCATCGGGGCCCGCCTGGAATGGGCTGCCCCGTAATTCTGTGCGAGGGGGTCGAGCCATGGGGCGCGGCCGAGCTAAGGCCAAGCAGACAAAGGTGGCCCGGGAGCTGAAGTACCACTCCCCGAACACCGACCTCGCTGCGCTACAGCGCGAGCTAGCTGGTAACGGCAAGTCGAACGAGGAGTTCGACGAACCCAGTGGTTACCTTGACGACGACTCTGACGATGAGGACGAGTCGGACGAAGGCCACTGGACTCCCCGGCGCCGATAGGACCGGGTACCCACAGCACGCGGCAGCCCCGCGTGCTTACGTATGCCGTACGGCGCCGGTACCCCTAACGGGGCCGGTTGGTGAACTGGTAGAAGGTCGGGAAGGCGTCCTCGAACGGGCGCCAGCCCGGCGTGGCCGCCTGCGGGTCCCGGGCCCGGGACACCCAGGTCCGCTGCGCCTCGGCCAGCAACGCGGCCAGGCCGGGATCGTCCCCGGTCAGCCGGGCGAGCGGTGCCTCAGTGTCCTCCGGCATGGTCGAGCACTCCCTCCAGGAGACTGATCTTGCTGTTCCGGCAGTGATCGGTCTGCGTACCGTCGAAACGGCCGTGCTCGAAGTATCGGTTCGCCGCGTGCGCTCCGCCACAGAAGCCGAAGTACGGGCAGGAGGCGCGGCACGCCTCGACACCGGACAGGTACTCGGCGATCCAGCCGGCCGGGGCGTCCGCGACCCGGGCGACGATCTCGTGCAGCGGCAGGTCCGGCACGGTACCGGAGGCGAAGTCGCCGTACCGGGGGTCGGCGAAGCCGGCCAGCTCCGGGGAGAGCAGGACGACCCGGCCGTCGTGCGCGATCACCGGGATCGGGTCGTGCTGCCGGGGCAGCAGGTCGTCGGCGGTACCGGCGAGGGCCGCTCCGGCGTACCGCAGCGCCCACTCGATCTCCCGCAGCTCGATGCGCGGATCCGTACGCCAGGCCGCCGTCAGCTCGCTCCAGAACGCCCGTACCGCGTCGGTGGCGTACCCGGTGTCGCGGGTGTTGACGCCCTCCCGCTCCTCGACGTTGATCCCGAGGGCATAGCAGCCCAGCTCCAGGAAGAAGTCGTAGAGCCGGGTGGCGAGGCCCGGCCGCGGCGCGGTCACCACACACAGGGCCGCGAACGGTACGCCGTGCCGGCGCAGCGCGGTGACCCCGGCCATGATCCGCTCGTACGCCGGCTGTCCCGCCCGGTTGACCCGCTGGGCGGTCAGGTCAGGTGGGCCGTCGATGGACAACCCGACCCGTACCCCATGATCTTTAAGGAAGCCGCACCAGGCGTCGTCGACCAGCGTCGCGTTGGTCTGGACGTGG
>VAXX01000151.1 GCA_005885115.1 Actinomycetota bacterium
GCGGAAGGGATCTGACCATGACGCGATCACGCGCCATCCTGCTGACCGGCGCCTCGTCCGGCACCGGCATGTCCTCCGGCAGCGGCAAGGCCACCGCGCTGCGGCTGCACCGGGCCGGTTGGCCGGTGTACGCCACCGGGCGCAACGTGGCGGCCCTGTCCGATCTGGCCGACGAGGGCATCACGGTGCTGTACCTCGACGTCAACGACGAGGAGTCGATGGCCGCCGCCATCAAGCGGATCACCGACGAGCACGGCGCGGTCGGTACCCTCATCAACAACGCCGCGTACAGCCTCAACGGGACCATCGGGGAGACCCCGATGGACGAGGTACGCGCCCAGTTCGAGACCAACGTCTTCGGCCTGTGCCGGCTCACCCAGCTGGTCCTGCCCGGCATGCGCGAGCAGGGCGGCGGCCGGGTCATCATCATGTCCTCGATCTTCGGCATGTTCGCCACCCCGGGCCGGGGCTACTACCAGGCCACCAAGCACGCCCTGGAGGCCATCGGCGACTCGCTGCGCCACGAGGTGCGGCCGTTCGGCATCGAGGTGGTGCTCATCCAGCCATCGCCGATCCTCGGCGGCTTCGTCCCGGACAGCGTCGCCGAGCTCGGCATGGAGTCGCACGACAACCCGGCCCTGTACCGGGACTTCTGGGAGTATTTCGTGGACTGGCACCAGGCGTACCGGCTCAGCGACCACCCGCCGCTGCGCGGCCGGATCGCCGTGCGGGCCGAGGACGTCGCCAAGGTGATCGAGCGGGCGGTGACCAGTCCCAGACCCCGCATCCGGTACCGGATCGGCATGCCGCCGCGGGTGCTGCCCCGGATGCGGGCCATCATCGGTGACCGCGGGTTCGAGAAGTTCGTGCGCGCCTTCTTCCCCATCCCCTGACGCGCACGCCGGAAGCGGTGTCGACGAGAGCTCGTCGGCACCGCTTCCGCTTGCTCAGGCGGTTCTGCTCGCTAGTCGTTCTGCTCGCTAGGCGTTCTGCCTGTTCAGGCGGTGATCCAGTTGGCGTGCAGGCCGCCGGGCGCCCGGACCGGCAGGTGTACGACGGCGACCGGGGGACCGGTGAAGTCGCCGGCGTCGAGCACCACGAGGCTGCTGCGCCCGGTCCGGGCCTCGTGGACGTAGGTCAGCAGCCAGCCGTCGTCCTCGGCCGACAGGGGCCCACGCGGGACGAACACGGCCTCGCCCGCCTCCCGGTACGGGCCGAAGTCGTGCACCGCCACGGTCCGGCGGACCAGGTCGTGGCGCAGCAGCGCCGAACCGCCCAGTACCCCCGTCCCGGACTGCATGGCGACCGTGTACGCGTACCGGTGCGGCATCGTCTTGCGGCGGTCGTCGATCCGCGGGAACTCCTGCGGGATGTCGTCGAGCTGCTCGGCGGCGACCGTGCCACGGGTCAGGTCCAGCGTCCAGCGCCACAGGGTCGGCGGGGACTCCCCCGGGGCGTCGCGGTCCCGGTCGAAGACCCGGTCGTAGCGCACCACGTCGACCACGCACCGGTCCCCCACCTCGTACGCGTTGACCGGGTGGAAGACGTAGCAGGGGTCGATGTCGAACCAGCGGACCGAGGCGGCGCACCCCTGGCGCGGCAGCAGTCCCAGCCGGGCCGGCCGGCCCGGCGACCACGCGTACGGGAAGCGGGAGCCGGCCCGGGCCAGTGCGGGGTTGAAGGTCACCGGGAGGTCGAACAGCACCGAGTGGCGGTCGGTCAGCGCGAGCCCGTGCATCAGCGGCGGGCCGGACACCTCGATCCGCTCGCAGCGGCGTACCCGCCCCTCCGGGGTCAGGACGAGGTGCTCGACGTACGGCAGCTCGTGGTAGTACGCGACCGCGAACAGCTCCCCGGTGACCGGGTCGGCCTCGGCGTGGGAGGAGAACCCGTGCGGCAGGGTGCCGTCGAAGTCCATCCGGGCCACCGAGTCCAGCCGCTCGTCCAGCTCGATGGGCAGCACCCCCGCCTCGCCGAGCGCGAGGGTACGGCCGCCGTGCCGGATGACGTTGGCGTTGGCGTTGTCCGACAGCCCGTGCCGCGGACCGGGTAGGGGCAGCTCGCCCAGGACCCGGGTGGTGCGGTCGGTACGGATCCACCGGTTGCGGTACCAGAGTGCCCGACCTTCCCGCAGGCGTACGCCGAACGCCATCCCGTCCCCGACCAGGACATGGCCGGGCCGGTCGCCGGTCATCAGGTTGGGGCCGATGCGGACGAAGCAGCCGTCCAGTCCGGCCGGCAGCCGGCCGGTGACCGCGAGGTCGGTCGCGGTCGCCTCGGCGGCGACCGGACGCCGGCTGTCGCGCCGGGAACCGGTATGCGGTGCGAGTTGGACGACGCTCACGCGGGCCTCCACCTGGCTGGCGCGATCTCGTTACGTACCCACGTTACGTAACGGTGTTACTCAATCAACGTACGCCGGGCATGAGAGCATGTCAACGTGAGCCCGCGCCGGATCGACCCGAAGCTGACGACGGCCCTGCTGGAGGCAGCGGCGAGCCTGGTGGCCGAGGAGGGCGTCGCCGGCCTCACCACCCGTCGGCTGGCCGCCGCGGTGGGCACCTCGACCACGGCCGTGTACACGCATTTCGGCGGCATGGACAACCTGGTGCGCGCGATGGTGCACGAGGGCTTCGCCCGCCTGCACCGGCGGATGTCCACGGTACGGGCGACCGCCGACGCGGTCGCCGACATCATGGCCCTCGGAACCGCGTACCGGGCCAACGCCCTGGACCATCCGCAGCTCTACCAGGTGATGTTCGGCAGCGCGGCGCTCGGCGGGTTCGCCATCACCGACGGCGACCGGCAGCACGGCAGGTACACCCTCCAGCCCCTGGTCGAAGCCGTGGCCCGGGCCACCGAGCAGGGCCGGTTCCGTCCCGGCGACCCGCTGCTGGTCGCCCAGACCATGTGGATCGCCCTGCACGGGCTGGTCAGCCTGGAGCTGGGCGGTTACCTGACCGATCCGTACGACGCGGATGTCTGCTTCGAGGCGCAACTGTGCTCGCTGATGGTCGGCGCCGGCGACGACCACGAGGCGGCCTGCCTGTCCTCGCGCCGCGCCCGGCGGCGCCGGTCCGCGCACGCCTGACGGCGCGCGGCGCCCCTGGTGAGCGCCGGTCGGACCAGCGGAAACCGGTGAGCAACGGCGGAGAAGCGATGGACCGGGCCCGGTGTGATGCTCATGGAGGGTGCCGCGTCGTACCGCATCCATGTCGTACCGCATCCACTCCTGGGAGTCCCGCCGACAGGATTGCCCACCCTCCCTCCTACTGAAGGACGCCGATGATGGACGGAATCGATTATCTGGTGGTGGGTTCCGGCTCCGCCGGAGCCGCGCTGGCCGGTCGGCTGAGCGAGGATCCCACCCGCAAGGTCGTGCTGCTGGAGGCGGGCCCGGACTTCGCCACGGTCGCCGAGACCCCGAGCGACCTGCTCGACGGCAGCGCCATGTCGATGGACCTGCACGACTGGCACTTCAAGGCCGAGATCACCGACCACCGCCGGATCATCTACCCGCGCGGGAAGGTCACCGGCGGCTCCTCCGCGGTCGGTGCCACCATCGCGCTGCGCGGCACCCCGGAGAACTTCACCGAGTGGGCCGCACTGGGCAACCCGGCGTGGGCGTGGGACCAGGTGCTGCCGTTCTACAAGCGGCTCGAGGACGACCTGGACTTCGAGAACGAGTACCACAGCAAGGGCGGGCCCATCCCGATCCGGCGCTGGAAGGCCGACGAGCTGGCCCCGGTACAGCAGGTCTTCCACGACGCCTGCGTCAAGGCCGGCTTCCCCGACGTCGAGGACCACAACTCGGGAGAACCTGGAGATCCGCTCCGGGGTCCAGGTCAACCGGGTGCTGTTCAGCGGTACCCGCGCCACCGGCGTGGAGGTCGTCAGGGACGGCGGCGGTACCGAGGTGATCGAGGCCCGCCACGTCATCCTCTCGGCCGGCGCGGTCAGCTCGCCCGCCATCCTGATGCGCTCGGGCATCGGCCCCGCCGCCGACCTGCGCCGCCTGGGCATCGAGGTCCTCCTCGACCGTCCCGGGGTGGGCGCCACGGTGATCGACCACCCGCGTACCGGCGTCTTCATGGTCCCCAAGGCCGGCACCTTCAACCCCGAGGACGCGTTCCTCCAGACCATCGTCCGGACCACCGCGCCGGGCTCGTCGGAGTTCAACGACCTCCAGTACTACATGATCAACCACTTCGACCTGTCGCTGTTCCCCGAGCTGCAGATGCTGGCCGCGGCGAAGACGATCTTCGGGGTGATGGTCGTACACCAACGGCCGGAGTCCCGTGGCCGGCTCACCCTCACCTCGGCCGACCCGGGCACGCCGCCGGACATCGACCTCAACTTCCTGGCCACCGAGCGCGACGTGCGGACCCTCGTGGACGCGGTGCGTACCTGCTGGCAGCTCATGCAGACGGCCGGCATCCAGGACCGGGGCGAACGCTTCATCGTCCTGGGCGACGAGATGCTCGAGGACGACGAGATCATGGGCCACTACGTGCGGCTCAGCCTGGACAGCGGGTACCACCCGGTGGGCACCGCCCGGATGGGCGCGGAGGACGACGAGGGTGCCGTGGTCGACGAGCGGCTGCGGGTGTACGGCGCCGAGGGGCTGTACATCTGCGACGCCTCGGTCATGCCCTCGATCGTCAACTGCAACACCAACCTCACCTCGATCATGATCGGTGAGCGGCTCGCCGACTGGTTCACCCGGTCCTGACCCGTCGTAGACACCACAACGGGCGCCCCGCGGGGCGCCCGTTGTGGTGTGCGCCGCCGGTCAGGGCAGCTTCTGCAGCCCGGCTCCGGTCAGCAGGTACCCGGGGGCGACGCTGGCGGCATCGGTCTGTACCAGCTCGACCAGGGCGGCACCGGCGATCTCCGGGGTGAGCACCGGACCCATCGCCTTGAGGTACTCCTCCTCGGTCTGGCCGGTACGGGCCGCGTACGCCCGGGCGGCCGACTGACCCAGCCCGGTCAACGGGGTCATCCGCGGGAACACCGCGGTGAACGTCAGGTCCAGCCCGGCCCGCTTGGCCTCGTCCTGGGCGTACCCGGTGATGAAGCGCTGGGTGGCCTTGGCACCGGCGTACCCACCGCTGAGCGGTGATCCGGCCAGCGCCGCACCGCTGCTGACCACCACCACCCGGCTGCCCGGCCGCAGCGGCGTGAGCAGCACCTCGCGCAGCCAGTGGAACGCGATCCGGACATCGGTCTGCCAGTTGACCGAGAACGTCTCCCACGTGTGGTGCTGGAGCGGGCGCATGTGCGGGGTGGCGCCGGCCACCAGGATGACCACGCCCGGGTCGTAGCGGTCGATCAGGTCAGCCGGCACCGTCGGGTCGCCGGCGTCGGCGGCCTCCAGCGTGATCGTGCCGGCGGCCGGCTCGGGAAAGGCCGTCGCCGTGCGGGACACGGCGACCACCGGGGCGCCGGCCTCGGCGAAGGCCGTGGCGACTCCGCGCCCGAGGCCGCGGCTCGCCCCGACGACGATCGTGGTCGTGCCGGACAGGTCGCTCATGGTGTCCTCCAAATCATGGGCAGCTCAGTCAGGGACATTATTCCGATCCACACATTGGAAAACGACGACTCCGGGCCAGGCGTGTGGGCCCGGGCCGGAGCCGCCGTGGTCGATCACCTATTTCTGGAATCTCGTGCCGTTCCACCAGTTGTTACCGGGTACCGCGGCGCCCTCGACGTCGTACCGGTCCTTGTGGCGCCACCAGTCCCACGGGTGCTCGAGCTGGTCCTCCTGCCGCCCCAGGTGGGTGATGTCCAGGTAGTTGTAGAAGTTCTTGAAGATGTCCCCACCCCGATCGAAGATCGAATAGGTGAAGAATACGTCGTCGCCCTCCCGGTAGAAGGTACTCACCCCGGGGGACTCACCCTGTTCGGTGGTCACCTCGAAGTCGTAGTTGAAGTCGCTACCGAAGGACGAGTACCACGGCAACTTCCAGCCCATCCGGGCCTTGAAGGGCTCGAAGTCCGCGAGCGGCGCGCGGGAGACCATGACGAACGAGGTGTCCCGGGCCCACAGGTGCGCGAGTTCCCCGACGCTGTCCGCCTGCATCGAGCACCCGATGCAGCCCTCCGTGTCGCCGGGTACGAACATGAAGTGCCGTACGATCAGCTGCCGGCGCCCGTCGAACAGGTCGAGCAGCGTGAGGGTGCCGTCCGGCCCGTGGAAAAGGTACGGCTTCTCGACCTTGACCATCGGCAGGTTACGGCGTTCCTCACCGATCATGTCACGGGCCTTGGTGACCTCTTTCTCTTTCTCCAGCAGAGCCTTGCGGGCCACCAGCCACTCTTCTCTGGAGACGACTTTCGGAGGGTTCATCGCAGCTCCTCGGGTAGCAACCATCCGCTATCAAGTTGACAAGAATTTCCCGACGTTTGCTTCTTCCAGATTGGCCTGCGTATATCGGCCGGCATTTATCGGGCGGCGGGTTCCCGCTCTTTGAGGCTGCGACGTTCGATCTTGCCGACCGGCGTACGCGGGATCTGGTCGATGAACTCGATCTGCCGGATCTTCTTGTACGGCGCGACCCGTTCGGCGACGAAGGCCATCAGCTCCTCGGCCGTGATCGGCTCCTTCGCGACCACGAAGCCCTTCGGGACCTCGCTGGCCTCCTCGTCCGGTACCCCGATCACCGCCGCGTCGGCGACCTTCGGGTGCGTGATGAGGACCGCTTCGAGCTCGACCGGGGACACCTGCTGTCCCTTGTACTTGATCAGCTCCTTGATGCGATCGACGATGAACAGCTCGCCGTCGTCGTCGACGTACCCGAGGTCGCCGGTGTGCAGGAAGCCGTCCGGCTCCAGCACCTTCCGGGTGGCCTCCTCGTCGTTGAGGTACCCCTTCATCACGTGCGGGCCCCGGACCAGGATCTCGCCCCGCTGGTTGCGGCCGAGTGCCCCGCCCGTCGTGATGTCGACGATCCTGCACTCGACGTTGGGCGCGTTGCGACCGACCGACCCGGGCGTCACGGGGTCTTCGGCCTGCATGAACGAGACCATCGCCTCGGTCAGCCCGTACCCCTGACTGATGTGGCAGCCCAGGCGCTGCCGCACCTGGCGGGCGATCTCCGGGTTGAGCATGGCGTACCGGTCCACCAGCGGGCTCTTGGCGAGCAGGACGGCGATGGTCGGCACGATGTACAGCCGGGTGATCTGGTGGTCCCGGATCGCCTTCAGGAACGCTTCGGGCTCGAAGCGCGGCATGGTCACCAGCGTCGCGCCCTGCAGCAGGCTGGCGTTCATCATCATGGTGAGCCCGAAGGCGTGGTGGAAGGGCGGCATGGCCAGCACCTTCTCGCCCGCGCCGGTGGGCGCCACCAGGCTGGTCAGGAGCGCTTTCGCGATCAGGTTGCGGTGGGTGAGCATCACGCCCTTGGGGTGGCCGGTGCTGCCGCTGGAGTGCAGCAGCGCGACCACGTCCCGCGCCGGATCGACCGCCGGCTGCGCGGCCCCGTCGCCCGCCGGCTCGTGGGTGGCCAGCGCGGCGAACGGCGTCGCGCCGTCCGCCTCGCCGAGCACGAAAACTTCCTCGACCTTGGTACGGGTGATCAGCGCCGTCACCTTCGCCACCTCACCGGGCACGGTGACGAGCAGGCGCGCCCCGGCCTCGGTCAGGTGGCTGACCAGATCATCGGCCAGGTCCAGCGGGTTGAGCAGCACCACCGTACCGCCGGCCAGGGCCGCGGCGTGGAAGACGATCGGGTACTCGGGCACGTTCGGCGCGAGTACCGCCAGCACGTCGCCCTTGCCGAAGCCGCGCGCCCGCAGCCCGGCGGCGGTGCGCCGCACCGCGGTGGCGAGCTCCCCGAAGGTGTACCCGGTCTCCCCGGTGACGTCGACGACCGCGATACGGGCGGCGTACAGCTCGGCCCGTTGCAGGACGAACGACGTCACCGAGGTGTCCGGGACGTCCACGCTCGGGCGGGGACTCGTGAAGATCATGAGACCTTCTCCGGGCGCTGGTACGTGCTCAGACCCGGCTGGTAGGCGCGCTTCTCGAACTGCTTGAGCGCCACGTTGATCCACTCGTTGCCGCTGAGCCGGGACAGCTCCCAGAGCTTCGCCTGGTCGTAGTCGATCGCCGTGGGCAGGTCCATGGTCGTGGTGCGCTCGTAGACCTGCTTGGCCAGTTCCAGGGTGATCGGGTTCTTCTTGATGATCTTCCGGACGATCCGGTCGGTCTCCGCGTCCAGGTCCTCCATCGGTACGGCCTTGTTCACCAGCCCGTACGTCTCGGCCTGCTTACCGGTCATCGTGTCGCCGGTGAGGATGTAGTAGAGCGCCTGCTTGCGGGACAGGTTGTGGGTCGCCGCCCAGGTGGCGCCGCCGGCCGGGAAGATACCGAAATTGATCTCGGAAAGCCCGAAGATCGCGGTCTCGGCGGCGACCGCCAGGTCACAGAGCCCGGTCACCAGCAGGCCACCGCCGAAGGCGAACCCGTTCACCTTGGCGATGGTGACCGCCGGAAACGCCTTGAGCCGCTTGAACCAGTTCAGCGCGACCAGATTGGTACGGTAGAACAGCTGCGGGTCGTCGAAGGGCTTGAGAAAGCAC
>VAXX01000152.1:0-3800 GCA_005885115.1 Actinomycetota bacterium
GCGGTGACCGCCTGAGTACCCGGATCCCGGGTCAGCTCCCGGATCGTGACCAGCCCGTTCTCCTCGTCGCAGCCGTACCCGTCGACGCCCATGTTCAACTCGCCGTGCGTCGCGTCGGGCGTGTGCAAGGTGGGGAAGGTCATCCCGGCGGCCAGGGCCTGTCCGGTCGGCGGCGAGATGATTCCGCTGAACATGTGCTCGGGCGCGACCGACTGGAAAGCGCTGTACGTCAGCCGGTTCGGCGAGTTCTCGCTGAGGATGACGGTCGCGTCGCTCGGGTCCAGGACGTACGTGTCGCGACCTTCGACGCTCATCGCGGTGTACGGGGCGGCTGGTGCGGCGGCGCCGGCCGGAGTGGGCGCGACCACCAGTACGGTGGCCAGGGCGACGGCAGCGCCAAGGAGTGGGCGGAGGGTACGCATGTTGGGTCCCGGGGGGCGACGAGGGGATGAGGTGCCCGGAGGGGCTCCCGGACTGTAATACGGATCGTGGGAACGCGTTGCCCCGCCGCCGATCGAGTGGCGGTTTGACGGGCTCGTCGGCGGTCTGACAAGGTGGCCGCTGTGAGCGACAATCCGGGCACCGCCGCGGGCGCCTCCACCGAGGGCGTCGAGTACACCGACCGGCTGCGCCGGGTCGGCGGGGCCGGATGGAAGCGGGCCCTCAACGTCCAGGCGCCGTACCGGTGGAACGTCCGGCGGCTGCGCCTGGGTCGTACCCTCGACGTCGGTTGCGGCCTGGGCCGCAACCTGGAGCACCTGGACGGCAGCGGGGTCGGGGTGGACCACAACGCGACCTCGGTCGAGGTGGCCCGTGGCAAGGGACTGACCGCGCTGACCGTGGAGGAGTTCTTCGCCTCCCCGTACGCCACGCCGGAGTCCTTCGACTCGATGCTCGCCGCGCACCTCGTGGAGCACCTCACCGAGGAGCAGTCCCGGGAGATCCTGGCCTCCTACCTGCCGTACGTCCGCCCGGGCGGGCTGGTCGTGTTCATCACCCCGCAGGAGCGCGGGTACGCCAGCGACGCGACCCACGTGAAGTTCATGGACTTCGCCGAAGTCGGCCGGCTGGCCGCCGATCTCGGGCTGACCGTCGAGCGCGGCTACTCGTTCCCGTTCCCCCGCTTGTTCGGCCGGCTGTTCACGTACAACGAGTTCGTCGTGGTGGCCCGCAAGCCGTAGCGCCGGGTGTACCTGCAACCGACCTGAGCGGACGGGTCACCGAGAGCGGGTCTCCGGCAGGGCGTACGGTGAAAGACTGCGGTTGCTCGGGACCTCGGCGACCTTGAAGTGAAAAGGTCGGGAGGCTCGTTCCCATGAACGAGGACGGGGTGGTGCGGATATGGACCGAGGTTGCCCGGGAGTCCAAGGGTGAATCGGTCACCCTGGCCCACGTGTGCGCCGCCGCCGTCACGCTGGTGGGCGTCAACGGCGTCGGGGTGACCGTACGGGTGGGCTCGAGCGCGTGGGCCACCATGCACGCCACCGACGAGACCGCGTCGACCCTGGAAGAACTCCAGGTGACCGTCGGGCAGGGGCCCTGCGTGGACGCGTTCTCGGATGGCGGTCCGGTGCTGGCGGCGGATCTCACCGCCCGGGAGTACCAGCTGCGCTGGCCCGCGTTCGCCCCGGGGGCGCTCGGCGCCGGGGCCCGGGCCATTTTCGCGGTACCGCTGCAACTCGGCGCGATCCGGTGGGGCGCGATGGATCTGTACCGCAGCGTCCCGGGTGGCCTCGATCCGGACCGGCTGGCCGACGCCCTGGCCTTCGCCGAGTGCGTGAACATCCTGCTGCTCGACGGTGCGGGGGACTCCGCCGAGCCGACCCGGCAGCAGACCGACCGGACGGCGCATCAGGCCGAGGTACACCAGGCGACCGGGATGCTGGTCGTCCAGCTCGGGGTCAGCGCCGAGACCGCCTTCGCCCGCCTGCGCGGGTACGCCTACGCGCACGACCGGAAGTTGGGGGACGTCGCCCGGGACGTGGTCGCCCGGCGGCTGCGCTTTGATACCGAGTCGCCGGACGGCGGTGGTCCACCATGATCAACACGGTCAACCGGGCCGGCTTGGGGCTACCGTATGACGAGGGTGACGAGAATGGATGAGCAACTACTGGCCGAGGCGTTCGTCGAGGTGGCGGATACTCTCGTTGACGATTTCGATCTGCTGGAGTTCCTGCACCGGGTGACGGTGCGCTGCGCGGACGTACTGTCGGTGTCCGCCGCCGGGCTGCTGCTCAGCGACCAGCGCGGCGCCCTGCGCATGATCGCGGCCTCCAGCGAGCAGACCCGGCTGCTCGAACTCCTCGAGATCCAGACCGACGAGGGCCCGTGCCCGGACTGTTTCCACAGCGGGAAGCCGGTCGCCGTCCCCGACCTGAGCACAGCCGGTGACCGCTGGCCGGTCTTCGCGGCCCAGGCGCGCGAGATCGGCTTCGCGTCGGTGCACGCCGTGCCCATGCGGCTGCGCGGCGATGTCATCGGAGCACTGAACCTGTTCGACACCAGACCCGGCAACCTGTCCCCGGGCACCCTCCAGCTCGGTCAGGCCCTCGCCGCCGTCGCCACCATCGCGCTGATGCAGGCCCGCGCGATCCGCCACCGCGACACGCTGGCCGAGCAACTGCAGACCGCGCTCAACAGCCGCATCATCATCGAACAGGCCAAGGGCGTCATCGCCGAGCGCCGGGGCGTCGACATGGCCGCGTCGTTCGCGCTGCTGCGCAAGAACGCCCGGGACCACAACCGCCGGCTCTCCGACCTGGCCCGCGCCGTGGTCGAGGGTACGGAGGTCATCTGAGGAGGTCGTACGATCCGGGAATGGCTTATGACGACGCGCTCGCCGAGCGGTTGCGCGACCGGCTGCGCGACGCGGACGGGGTCACCGAGAAGAAGATGTTCGGCGGGCTCGCCTTCCTCACGTACGGCAACATGACGGTGGGTGTACACGGCGATGAGCTGATCGCCCGGATCGAACCGTCCGACACCGGTTCGGCGCTCGCCGAGCCGGGCGTACGCCCCTTCGCCATCTCCGGCCGCACGATGCGCGGCTGGATCCTGGTGGCCGGCGAGGCCCTCGACGACGCCGAACTGGACCGGTGGATCGCGCGGGCGCGCGGGTACGTGGCGACCCTGCCGCCGAAGTAGTCCACGCCGGCCGGCTGGTAGGGTTTGGTGGGCGGCCGCTGGCGTAGGAGACCTGGTGAAGATCCTCGACGAAGTTTCGCGTACCCTCAACGAATACCTTCTCGTGCCCAATTTGACGAGCGAGGAATGTACGCCGGCTAATGTCGATCTGAGCGCGCCAATGGTGCGGCACCGGATCGGGGAAACGTCGCCGATCCGGATCGCGGTCCCGTTGACCAGCGCCATCATGCAGGCGGTTTCCTCGCCGCGGATGGCCATCGCATTGGCCCAGTGCGGCGGCATCAGCTTCATCCACCACAACCAGCCGGTGACCGCCCAGGCGGAAATGGTCAGCAGCGTCAAGCGGCACAAGGCCGGCTTCCGGTACAGCGACATCAACATCAAGCCGACCGCCACCCTCGGTGAGCTGGCCCACCTGCTGCAGGCGGCCGAGCGGGACATCGCGGTGGTGACCGACGACGGTACGCCGAAGGGCATTTTCCTCGGCCTGATCTCCACGCACGACTTCCATCCCAAGCGCCACCGGCTGGAGGACATGGTCGAGTCGCGCATGCGGCCGGCCCGGGATCTGGTGACCGCGGCGCCGTCGATCTCGCTTTCCGAGGCGAATTCGCTGATCTGGGACAACCGGTTGGACGTACTCCCGATCGTCGGCG